>JAFYFR010000059.1 GCA_017543645.1 Bacteroidales bacterium | reverse complement strand
GCCCATAATCATAGCGTCGATGAGGTCGATTTTGCCATCCTTGTAACGTCCGGCTTCCATTGGTCCGCCCGAAACAAACACTGTGGGGATATTCAGGCGCATAGCCGCCATAAGCATACCGGGAGTAATCTTGTCGCAGTTTGATATGCACACCAAAGCATCCGCCTTGTGAGCCTCGCACATATATTCCACGCTGTCGGCAATGATTTCGCGCGAAGGCAGCGAGTAGAGCATACCGTCGTGACCCATTGCTATGCCGTCGTCGATGGCAATGGTGTTAAACTCGGCGGCAAAACATCCGAGGTCTTCAACTGTTTGTTTTACTATTTTGGCGCACTCGTCGAGATGCACGTGACCGGGCACAAACTGAGTAAACGAGTTGGCTATTGCTATAATCGGTTTCCCGAAATGTTCTTTTCTCATACCGTTGGCGCGCCACAATCCACGGGCGGCAGCCATCAAACGGCCAGTAGTGTTAACTTTGCTTTTTAAATCCATGACTTTTATAGATTGTTTGTTGTTTTGTGGCAAAGGTATGAATTAATTTTTGAAAATAATCACGGAGAATGAAACTGCAATTGAAATTTATTTGTAATTTTGCAGCGTTGGATACCCATAGCATACTGACATAGCTGTTGGGGATTCCAAAAAGGACGTTTATTGACGCGACTTCTACGTTTCACAAACTTCGCAACTTTGTACGGGTAGGAGATGACGGCAACCAAACGTCCACGTATGTTGTATATAACAGCCCTCTACGAGTCATAGCTTGTAGTGTGTATGTGTATATATGCTTGACGTGGTCTTCGTGTTGCTTATTCCATCCGAAAAGGCAATGCGAAGGCTCGCGAACATTGGGATAAGCAGAGGTAAAACTCCCACGTCTATTTTTGTATAATTCCGAGTTTGGGAAGTTTGTCGGAGATACGTCAGATAATAATAATGAAGCATACAATTTTGATGGACACATTGATTCTTCTGCGCCCAAAACAGTGGGTGAAGAATACTTTTGTGTTCCTTCCTTGTTTCTTCTCTGGAAATATCACTAATTTACAAAGTATCAAATCTTGCTTCGTACTCTTTGTATCGTTTTGTCTGATGGCTTCGTCGGTTTACTGTATTAATGATGTCGTGGATAGCGGACATGACAAATGCCATCCCAAGAAAAAGTTCCGTCCCATAGCAAGCGGCAAATTGACTACAAAATATGCTCTGTGTATTGCCGCTATATGTGCTTTGTTGGCTATTGTTATCGCATACAATGGCATAAATGATAATAATGCGATATTAGTTCTATTGTTGTCATATTTGGTAATTAACATTGCTTATTGCTTGAAACTCAAACAACTGACAATAATCGACATCTTGACAGTAGCCACGGGCTTTGTTATGAGGGTAGTAGGAGGCGGTTTGGCTGCTGACATTTGGATTTCGCAATGGATAATAATAATGACCTATTTATTAAGCCTTTTTCTTGTGCTGGCAAAAAGGAGAGACGATGTTTTTTTGGTGGAAGGTGGTAATCAAGTCAGAAAAAGTATTGAAAAATATAGTCGGCAGTATTTAGATCAATGTATTTCAATAGTTTCGGCGATTATTATTGTAAGTTATATCCTTTATACATTATCGGATGATGTTATTGCCCGTATGCACACCAACTATTTGTACGTTACATCTTTCTGGGTGCTGTTTGGTATTTTGCGCTATTTGCAGCTGACATCAGTTCTAAACAAAAGTGGAAGTCCCACGGAAATATTGTATCACGACAACTACATAAAAGTTGCCGTTGTTGGTTGGATATTATCGTATTGCATAATAATCTATCTGTAAAAATGAGGAAGATTGTTTGTTTTGATTATGATGGTACGTTAATCAATAAAGATTCATTTATTGAACTCATAATATTCCGTTTTGGTCGCCTCAGATTATATCTTGCTATGATGTTGTTTCTTCCATGGCTCATTATGATGGCATTTCATTTATATGATGCAGGCAAAGTAAAGGAAAAAATTTTCTGTTATTTCTTTAAGGGAATGTCAATATCAGATTTTGAAAAACTGTGCGAAAGATTTGCAGACTATTTGTCGGCATCTGTAAACAATGTGGTGATGAAGATGTTGTTAACATATCAACGTATGGGTTGTGATGTCTTTATTGTTTCGGCGAGTGTCAGTAATTGGATTGAACCGTTATTTAAGGGGTACTCAGACATTACTATTATTTCTACCGAGATAGAAGTAGTTCATGATAAGCTTACTGGAAGATTTATAACAAAAAATTGCAATTGTTCGGAAAAAGTATCCAGAATAAAGGCTGCAATAGCAGAGGAGGCAGACAACGTGTATTTTGTTGCATTCGGCGACAGTAAAGGAGATTACCCAATGCTCTGTTTCGCAAATGAGGGTTATTTAGTTAAAAAAAGTAAAATAAAAGCATTCCACAAAAATGAAACTATCAGATGAAGGTATCAGCCAGAGAGCATTTGGTTTTCTAAATATCGCATTAGTTATTATCCTTTCTTTACGGGCAGTAGGGCTTGTATTAAGAATGATTTTACAACTGTCAGAATGTAGGAGCTGGGGCATAACAGAATGTTTAGTAAACTACGAGGGAGGATTCGTAAGGAGAGGTCTGTTAGGTCAACTGCTATTTGAATTTACTAAGTTTACAGGCATTACACCTTTGGTACCGATTACCTTTTTATTCCTTGTATCATTTGGTTTGACAATTTATTATTTTATAAAACGGTTCAAGTCTCATCACTTGTCGCTTGTGCTTTTGGCAACATATAGTTTCTTGGGACAAGGCACTGCACAGAACCTTTTCAGAAAAGATTATGTGATTATACTATTGTTTATTCTAATATTGTTCTTATATAGAAAAATTAATAGAGGCTGGATAAAATTGTTTGTAATGCACACTTTGGTAGTCCTTATATTGTTTCTTCACGAAGGCTTTTTCTTTTCATTTGTTCCAATTTTGATTCTTATTGTATTAACAGATAAATCATTAATACAAAATATTATGGTTCGACTATTATCATTTGTCCCTACATTAGCGGTAATGGCGCTTTTGTGCTTATATAAGGGCGATACTGAAACGGCAGAGGCGGTGCATGCCTCGTGGAATGCTTTGTGTGACAATATGCTTGGCTCAGAACCGAGAGCTACAATCAAAAGCATCGGTTGGACAACTGAGTATGCACTGAAATTCCATTGGGCAGACAATTTCGGAATTGATGGCGGATGGGGTCATATCGTTTTTATCACATTGAAGTCGTTGTTTTCGATTGCCTGTGCATATTATGTGGCATCCCGTTTTATTAAGGTGTTCAAAACTGACGATTCCAAGACAAAAACAGCAGATTACATACTTTTCACTATGTTGCTTGGTTTTGAATTGGTCTCCCTGTCGCCAATGTATTTTGGTTTGAGCTGCGATTATACACGTTTATTCTTTTATCAGACAGCCACTGCTTTTATTGTATATTTCGAGTTGCCGAAACAACATTTAAAAAACTTGTTCCCGCGAGCTGCAATACTGAAAGCGCACACAATAATTTCAAAAACAGACAATCATTTTCGGCCGAACAAACTGTTGCTTTACCTTATAATAGTGGTAACTGCGGCGGATACCATCATCTGATATTAAGATAAAAATCTCTTTACCGTACATCTTGCCTTCATTCTTTGCCACTAAAAAATGCCCGACAATATATAGCCGGGCATCTTATATTTGTAATCCTAATCTTTGCGATTAAAAATCCATTGCTATTTTCCAACCTTGGTCGGTTTTATTGAGTTTCATTGTGTCGTTAATGGTCTCATCGTCTTTGCCTTTTTCTGAACCCACAACTTTGTATTTAACAGTAGCGGATTTGCCGTCAGCAGAAATTTCTTCTTTGATAATATCGAAAGATTTTACTTTGGCATCGGCTTCTTTGTTTTTTGAGAACTCTTTTTTCATTCCGTCTGTCATCATTTGTTTTGTTTCGGCATCTAAATTGCCAAAATCTATTAATGAAATTACTATATCGGCATCTCCGGCTGCTGCTGCACGAAAATATTTTTCAACAACGAATCCGGGATTGTCGCCACCGCCGCAGCTTACGAGTCCAAGGCATAATACTAATGCCATCATGAGAATTGAGAAAACTGATTTCTTCATTGTGTGTCTATTTTAATGATTAATAATTTTGTTTGTTGTGTTAAACTACTTGTCAAAGGTAGGTATCTTTTTTTGATAAACAACAATCTTGAATGTTTTTTTTGTAAATGTACGAAAATAACTATCAAAATTATATCTTTGTGCCATATTTGCATAATATTATGTATCGGTTTACTCAAATAATTAAGATATTAGCCTATGCCTGTTGTGCGGCGTTTGTGTTTCTGATGCCGTTCGGATGGCAGAGCGCGAATTATATATTGGGGTCGTTTGCGCTGTTTGCGGTGGTGAACCCCGATTTGTGGAAGAATTGGAAACATTATATGTTTTCGTTTCCCGAAAAGGCAGTGGTGTTTGTTACGCTCGCGTATCTGGTCTGGGAGTTTGTGTCGATGATGTGGACAGACGATACTTCGTATGGCATGAAACGCATAGTAAGGCACATACCCATATTTGCGATGCCCTTTTTGGCCATTCTTGCGCGGATAGGCGGCGTGGTAAAACGTCCTCAGGTGCTGATACAGTTTTTTTGTGCTGGCACGTTGGTGTCGATGTTTCTGTGCATTTACCTTTCCTATTGCGACAGCTGGTACGAGAATCCATACGGACAGATGATTTTTGACTACCATCTGCCCGGCCATCGGAACCATTCATTAATAGCTACAATAACATCTGGCTACAGCTATTTTTCGTATTCGCATCTGGCGCATTTTGTCAATCCTGCGTATTTTTCGCTGTTTATCAATATTTTGGTGATTTACGCATACGTGATATTGTACAAGTTCGGTTTTAGAAAAAAGGTGATAGCGGTTTCGGTATCGATTGTGGTTTTCAGCGCAGTGTATTTGGTAATGCTCTGCAACAGAGCCAATTTTATATCGTTTGCCTTGATAATTGTAGTGATAGGCGTTTACGAACTTGTGGTTAAAAAGCACAGGATGGCGGCTCTTGTAATCTTTTCTGCCATCGCGATAGCAATATGTTCGGTTCTGAGTACGGGACGAGGCAGAGACATGGTGCGCAAGATTACAATGTCGGTATCGGTAGAACAGACCGACACAACGACCGAGCAAGACACCGTTCTTACACTCGGTGAGCGGAAGACCAATCTTGCAAAAGCCAACGACCGTGTGAGCATTTGGGGAAGCGCATTCCGTGTTATAAAAAAATATCCCGTATTGGGCAGTGGCGTGGGCGATTCCGACGACGCTCTCATAGGGCAGTATTATATCGACGGCAAAATGGAATTGGCAGATCGTGGCAGCGGTACGCACAACCAGTTTTTAGACATTTGGATGGGGTGCGGTGTGCCGGGCATTGCGCTGATGCTTGCCATTGTGCTGATACCTTTGTATTACGGGGTAAAATTCAGGAATATTGGGCTGATACTCTTTGCTTCCAACATGATAGTTAACCTGATGTTCGAGACTATGCTCAACCGTAGTGCTGGCTGTTTTACACTGACATTTATTATGATGCTGTTTATCCTAACGGAGGTCAGGGACAAATGGCTGCCAGCTGATACACACTAAAACAAAAAGACGCCCGACTATATGTGTGGTCAGGCGTCTTTTGTTATTTAGAATCTTTTAAATTAAAAAGCCATTTTTATTTTCCAACCTTGGTCGGTCTTAACGAGCTGTGCTTTGTCGTTGACAGTCTCATCGTCTTTGCCTTTTTCTGAGGCAACCATCTTGAACTCAACAGTAGCGGTTTTGCCGTCGGCAGAAATTTTAAAAAGCAAGTAGTTTTACTCATATTTTATTTCTATAACTGATTTTTTCCCGCTATAGAGTGTGATGCTTTCTCCTGGATATGTGTGGATAGCCTGCGTGTCGTTGTCCACAAAGTCGTCGGCCACTATGTTGTAATGTATTCCGTAGCTTGTGGCGGGCATGGTAACGGTGAACTTTCCGTTATTTACCTCCACTACTTTGCGAGTGAGTCCTTCTACGTATACCGACGACAACGCGCCTTTGCCGCTGTGCTTAACAAGGTTGCGTATGGTGTCCTGCGGTGTTATAATTACGTTGATGGCTTGCTTAACAGGTTTTCCGTCGGCAGTGAGGTAGCCAGAAAGTGTGGCGGCGTATTTGCCTTCACACGGTATAACGCTTACGGTGGAGCTCTGCGACTCTTTGTCCACAATGTTGACAACATATTTGACTTGCGAGAATCCTTCGTAATCAATGGTTACTGTGGCGTTGCCAGGCTTGATGTCATTGAAACGGGCTGTGAGCAGCGAGTCGGTTTTTTCAGTGTAGAGCGCGTTGCCTACGTTGAGTGTTACCAGAACGTTGTCGGACAGTGGGGTGAACTCCTCGGGCGAGAGAAACTCGCGGCTGATTTTTACCGAATAGTTGGTGGTGGCAGGTTCTTCGAGATTCTCCTCGGTGCATGATACGAGGATTGCCGCTATTGCGAGTATATAAAAAATCTTTTTCATCTGGTCTTGTGTTTTAAGAGGTTGAATCGTCCGTTGAATATCAGGCTTGTCATATAAAAATATTCGAGGTCGCCGTTGTAAAGATTGTAAAATGTGTTGATTCCTACTTTGAGCGATAGCACATTATGGTATTTGTGACTAAAATATAGTTCGTTGAACAGGATAGCCCGCTTGTTTCGGTTGAGCTCTTTGTATATTGCCTGACAAGTGAATAGCGGGTCGCCGCGGAAATTCATGAACATATTGCCGTACCAGTGTCCGCAGATGAATCCGAAATCTTTGAAACGCGCAAGCAGCTTGTTGTATATGCCGTAGCCGTCGAAATATGGGAGGTCGTTGGTGCGGTCGATGGCGTGGTACTGCACAAAAAGGTTTTTCATGAGGAAATACCAAGAAGAGCCGTTGTATCTGCTAAACTCGAAACCTATCGCGCCGTTTTCGAGGGTCTGCACCTGACCGTCGGAGGCGTCGATTTGCCCGCCTCGGTGACAAATCAGAAACTGTCCTGTGATGTCGGCTTTGATAGAGCGGTCGAGAATGCGCAGTTTTGAGATGTGCCCTACTGCGAGGCGTTCCTGCCAGGGGTCGTTCCAGAGGATGAATTTTTCCCAGTTGAGCCAGAGGTCGCCGTAATAGCGTGGACCTGAATATTTTAGCTGCAATCCGTTTTCCACATTGTTGGTTATGTAGCGTTCGGGATTGTAAATTGGCTCAATGAGCTGGTGATACACGTGGGCATCTAAATATCCGAGGGTCAGGCTGAACTTGCTGGTGGCGTGAAATCTGATACGCGCATAGGGCTTGTATTCCGAAAAATTGTCGTAGCCGTGGTATTTAATCACGTTCCAAAGGGCGGAAACCTCTAATTTTGGGAACGGACGGTAGGTGATTTCGGGCATGAAGTTGAACCCTATCAAGGTGTAGCCCTTTACAAAGTCGCCGAAATACTCGTTGTTCTTAAAAAAATTGTGTTCGTAGATGTGTAGCGATAGTTTCGACGTGTCGGGTTTGGCAAAAAATGTCAGGAAATCGTATTCGTCGCTGTATAGCGGACGTACAATAACAGCAACATCGTCTTGCGTAGCAGCAACATCGTCTTGCGCCGCGGATACCAGAGGTGCAAGCAATGCAAGCGACAATAATATGTGAAACCTTTTTATCATATCTAAAATAACAACTATTTAGCTGTATTCATATTAAGCAGTTCGTCGATCATTACCCGGTTGTTTTCCAAACGCGGAACTTTGTTCTGACCACCGATTCTGCCCTTGCTCCTGAGCCAGTCGTCAAACAGGTTGGGACGTGCGAGGGTGATTTCGGGCTTGGTGAGCGAAAGGTCTTTGTATCGTTTGGCATCGTAGTCAGAGTTGAGGCGTTTTAGTTCGTTGTCGAGAATATTGGCAAATGTGTCTAAGTCGTTTGGCATGATGTTGAACTCTATGAGCCATTGGTGGCATCCTCGTTTCTGAGTCTGCATATACACTGGGGCGGCGGTGTAGTCCTTGATGTCGGCACCAGTGGCGTTGCTGGCGAGGCGGATGGCGCGTGAGGCATTGTCTTCCACAAGCTCCTCTCCAAAGGCATTGATAAAATGCTTGGTGCGGCCGGTGATGTGTATCTTGTATGGACGTACAGATGTGAACTCCACGGTATCACCTATTATATAACGCCAAAGTCCGCCGTTGGTGGAAATCACCATGGCATAGTTGACTCCCGTCTTTACATCGCACAGCGGAATTGCCTTGCGGCCGGGACTGTCGAACTCGCTCATCGGGATAAACTCGTAGTAGATGCCGTAGTCGAGCATGAGCAGCATATCGTCCTTTTCCTGCTCGTTTTGGAACCCGAAGAACCCTTCGCTGGCGTTGTAGGTTTCGAGGTAGGTGATATTGTTGTTTGGTATAAGCTTTTCGTACTGAGCGCGGTATGGTTTGAAACTTACTCCGCCGTGCATAAACAGGTTGAGGTTTGGCCATACCTCCGAAATGTTGTTTTTGCCGGTGATTTCCAATATCTTGCGGAAAAGCACCAACGTCCATGAGGGAACGCCCGAAATGCTTGTAACATTCTCTTTGGAGACAGCCTGCGCCATTTTTTCAAGTTTCTCGTCCCAGTTTTCCATCAGGGCGATTTCCAATCCGGGTGTGCGTCGTTTGCGCACCCAGTAGGGGAGGTTCGAAATCAGCACCGCGCTGAGGTCGCCGCAGAAAGCGTCGCTGCCGAGACGGTTGATCTGACGGCTTCCGCCAATAGCGAGTGTCTTGCCCTGAAACAGTGTGGTTTTAGGAGCGCTTTTGAGATATACGGCAAGCACGTCTTCGCCGCCGTTGAAATGGCACTTGCGGAGGCTGTCGGTGGTGATGGGGATGTATTTGCTGCGGTCGTCGGTAGTTCCGCTGCTCATGGCGAACCATTTGGTCTTCGACGGCCAGAGGATGTTGTCCTCGCCGTTGGCTACCCGCTCAATGTCGGCTTTTATGCCTTCGTAGGTGTTAACGGGTACGCGGTCGGCAAAAGACTGCGGGCCTTGCGTGAGAATCTCCTTGTAGCCGTAGCGTTTTCCAATCTCGGTGTTCTGGGCGGTCTTTATCAGGCTGTTAAACACCTTGAACTGTGTTTCGTCGGGATATTTGGTGTAGAGTTCCACACGCCGGCGGTTTCCTCTGAAAAATAGTGCTGCAAATTTGTTGACAAGTGGCATTTCTTTGTTGTGTAATGTGTTTAACTGAAAAATAGATACGCTACAAATATTGCCGCTATTATGCCTGCGGCTTCGGCAATAAGACCTGTGGTAATGGCGTAACGGCTGTTTTTGATGCCTGCCGAGCCAAAATATAGTGCTATTATATAAAAGGTGGTGTCGGCTGCGCCCTGCATTGTGCAGCTTAGGCGGCCGGCAAACGAGTCTGCTCCGTAGGTTTTCATGCAGTCGATCATCATTCCGCGTGCGCCGCTTCCGCTGAGGGGCTTCATCAGGGCGGTGGGCAGTGATGGAATAAAGTCGGTGGCAAGTCCGATTTGTTCTAAAAGGGCGGCGAGACCGTCGGTGATGAGTGTGAGCGCGCCCGAAGTGCGGAACACGCCTATCGCCACAAGCATAGCCACAAGGTAGGGGATGATTTTTACGGCGGTGGTGAATCCGTCTTTGGCCCCCTCCACAAACGCCTCGTACACGTTTACCCTCTTTACCATCGCCATTATTATAAATGAGATAATTACGGCAAAGATTATGGCGTTGGCGGCGGTGCTGCTTACCTTTGCCACGGTGTCCTTGTCCATGGTACTGAACATCCACACCAGGAGGCCTTCTATTACGAGGAAACCTCCGCAGTAGAGCATTATCACCGGATCGAAAAGCTTGATACGCTGCTTGATGCACACTGCCAAAAGTCCTGCGAAGGTGCTTGCGCTCGTGGCTAAAAGGATTGGAATAAAAATGTCGGAAGGGTCTGCCGCGCCCATTTGTATGCGGTATACCATAATGGTCATAGGCAGAATGGTAAGTCCTGAGGCGTTGAGCGTTAAGAACATTATTTGTGCATTTGACGCCGTTTCCTTGTTAGGATTAATCTCCTGCATCTGGTTCATAGCTTTGAGTCCGAGCGGAGTGGCGGCATTGTCTAATCCGAGCATGTTGGCGCTGAAATTCATGATGATGCTGCCCATGGCAGGGTGTCCGGCGGGGATTTCGGGAAACAATCTGCGGAAAAACGGGCCGAAAGCCTTGGCTATGAAGTTTGTCATTCCGCCTTTTTCGCCCACGCGCATCAATCCTGTCCAGAGGGTGAGAACGCCGGTGAGTCCGAGCGAGATTTCAAAGCCGCTCTTGCTCATGTCGAATATGCTCGACACCATTTCGGGAAAAATCTCCGTATCCCCGAAAAAAATGAGTTTTACGGCGGCTACCACAAAGGCTATAACAAAGAATCCTATCCAGATGTAGTTTAAAACCATTTAGTTGTGCAAACAAAATTCAGCGCATAAGAAGAATCTTAACTACGGTATTTCTGTGAGTTCAAAAGGTATCTTCATTATTTGTTTGTATTCCTCGCCGAGCGAAAGCATGTCTTCGTCAATCTCCTTGTAGTACCATTTTACAAGGACACTACTTTTGTCCTTCATGTCCTGCAGGATGAGCAATATCTGTATGAGCTGTTTGCTCGACGCCGTGTTGAAGTACTCGAGCTTCATGTTGAATACTGTCTCGGGGTTGGGATCTTTGGCGTAATCTCTCAACCATGCTAAAATAGGAGTGTAAAAGTCCACAGCGTCTTCGGGAAGCGACATCTGCGAAATTTCAAAAATGCCCTTGTCTGCGTCCAATATCACGCTGGGCGTGTCTGCTGTTGCGGTTTTTATATATGGTTTCATGTTTGGTTGTGGTTCGATGGCTGAATTAATGTTTTACACTTGTTTTATTATATCTACTTTAACGGTTAAAAAGTCGATTGTGTTGTTTATATTTATGATGGAATAATCAACTTTTCCGCCGGATTTCCTTCTTATGTCGATGATTCCGAGTCCTGTGGTGACGGGATCGTTGCTGCTGAAATTGAACAGTATTTTTTTGTACTCCTCGTTGAGCAGCGAGGCGTTCATTCCGTTGATGCGGTTGAAGCGTTGTTCAAGGTTGATGGCGTGCACGTGCTTGATGTAGTTTCCGGCTATGAGCTTGAATCTGTCGTTCAGTTCGCAGATGTAGAATACTCCTGCCTTCCAGTCGGTGTTGCTGTCGATGTTGTCGGCGTGTTTCACTATGTTCTGTAGTAGTTCCACCATTACGCCGTAGAGCTTGATGCGCGTGGGCGACTCGGTCATGCCGTTTTTGAGAATCGAGAGCAGCGACAGGAGGTTCTCCTGGTTGAAGTCGCCTTTGAACGAAAGGATTATCTTGTTGGCTTTGAGAAATGTGTGTGTGTCGGCAACGTCGTCGAGCGAGTATTCGTAGTCGGACTTCACCTCTTCGTTTTCGGTGAGGATTTCGGTGCTGAGGTAAAAATACGTCTTTTCGTCGTCGATCGGCACCATAGAATATAATAGCTTGTTGCCCGATTTTTTTGCCATCTCTATAAGTCCGAGGCTTGCCCCGCTCTTTTCGGTGAATCCTGTGGTGAGGCGGATGTCGCGGCAGAAGTCGTTGAGCTCCTCGGGCGAGAGCGAGTTTATGTGGTCGAGCTTGTCTTTGAGCACGTCCTCCTCGGCACGCGGCATAAGGTTGCCGGTAACTATGTAGTACTTGTTTTTTTTCTTATGGATAACCACCACGGCAGAATTGTCGGCAGAGTCGGTGTCGTTGGCCACCTGATGGCGGGCAATATTTTGGAGGCTCTCGCCCATAATGTAGTAGATTCGGTTTTTGAGTTTTTTGGTATCTTCGGCTTTGGCAAGGTTGCTCTTGGCAAAGTCCAATACGTTCATAATGAGTTTAGGGGTTACATCGCCCCTGTAAATGTATTGGAAATCGTCTTTTTCAACGTCCTTAAACTGCTTGTATATTAAGTCGGAAGTACTGTCCATATTTGCTACATTTTCTCGCTTTCAAAAATACGCAAAAATCGGACAAATGTATGTATTTTTTTTAAATATTTTTAATGAAAGGGAAAAAATGTCTTTGTACCCGAAAAACAAACTCATTGATGAACGTAATTCGCATATAGGCTTCGATTACCTCCGCCGCTCCGTTGTTAATCGGAGCGGCGACGTGCAATCTTGGAGGAAACGGTAACAACAGTTATCTCTGGGGTGAGGATTGTGATGTTGGTAAGCTTGATGCGGGGTGGGGTGATGAGAAAAACTCGGGGCATAATAGAATATGTGTTTTTGTGTTAGACTATATCAATTTGTTCGCAGTTCTTAGGGATAATGTAATTATTGTGAACATAGTTCTCTATTATACTCAAAAGCGGAGGACTGAACAATTTAAACTTATTGAAAATTCGGTTAATTTGTCGAGAAACCTTTTTGCCATACATACAATAATTAGCAAAATGTTCACAATTGTTATGTATTAAATCGTACTCGCCTAATCCTGTGCCGAGCATTTTTTTTGCTGCCCTGACTGTCGAAAAGTCAAACCAATTAGCACCCTTATGCTCAGGTTCTCGGTATACGGGCGAACCATGGGCAAATTCTTTTAGCGAAGTTTCGATTATTTTGGCATGGCTCCATGTATTATCATCGTAATCTTCTGTTCGATAATGTATTACTCTATTGCCACCAATGTATATGCCATAATGAAGATATGTGCCTTTGTACTTGACGGCAAATAGTATGTCTCCGCTGGATGGTTTCATAAGTTGATAGTTTAAAACTCAACGTTTATATCAACACTTATTTCTTTACTATATTCTACTATGTTTCTGTATTCGGAATCAAAAAACTTGAAGAATTCCAACCCGCTGAGAGTAAATGCTATGTCGAATATGTGATTGACTTCTTGTGTTAAAACAACGCTTTTGTTGTATGACATATGGTTGGTTATATCAGAAAGAAATGCAAGTACTGTCGGGTCGTCCATAAGGTTGTGTTCTTCTGCTATTGCTTTTGCTCGTTCATAATTTGGCTCTGGATTCCATATTGAGGATATTTTCAATTCATCTTTAATGCGTCCCTCTTTTTGTGAACTGCCCCCTATGCTTATCTTTGTATATTTTATAGTAGCAACGGCTTTCGGATTCCGTTTACGTCGTATTTCCTCGGTGGTTTTGCATTCGCATTTGAATGATTTTGCACCGATATTTTTACATACTAATTCGATGTAATGAAGTTTGGTTTCGTAGAACTTCTTTTCAAGACTATCAGAGAGTTTGCAATATTTGTCGCGTTCGTATGGATTTTTAATTAATACCAAATTCTCATATGGCTGTATGTGTTCAAGACCGTATCGTTCTTTTATCATAGAGAAATCGTCAACTGAAAAAACTTGCACATCGGGATGTATCTTATTCTCAGTGTCAAGCATACGGTAATTGTAAACGCGCTCAGGGGGCGCTATCCACACTACTGGTTTTGTTAAAATGTTGTTTTCCATATATTTAATTGATGATGTTTATATTGTTAGCAAATTTTATTAAAGCATCTAATTCTTCTTGTGGATAGTATTTTCCAATTTTTGTACAATATTGTTTTAGTTGTTCACACGCTTCGTCCATATTGTTGCTATCTATGTAGAACATAAATGACATACGACGACCGTCGCTGTCAGTTTGTCTTATTCCATAGTTGTCGGTTGGAGGAAAACTTGACTGTATAAATATCCTTTTGTTTAACATATTGCCTTTTGAATACTTCAAATGTGGATTGATTTTTAATCCATTCTTGTTGTTATATATTTCAATCTGTTTTTGAATAATTGGATTGAATTTGGTTTTTGAACTCATTTCTAAGAGAGCATTGAAAACTTTGCTTTTTTCGTAAGTATTTTCTATGTTGGCAAGGTTTTTCATAAGTACGTTTTCTCCGCTTGCTTTTTCACTTTGATGCCAAAAATATGTGGTCATTTTACAAGTTTTTCAAAAATTTCCATTGCTTTTTTCCTCTCACGCATATCGATAGCGTAAAAATGACCCTCTGTCAGTATCTTTTTATATGACTTGTTGTTTAGTTGAGTGATAATGTCCTCTTTCACTTTGTTTGCAGAATCGTTAAACTTATCCAAGTGTGTGCCTATAACTGCATACGGCTTTTTCAAAAAACAGCATTTTTCATTGCTTAGAATTTCTAATAGACTATTGGTTTTGTCTTTATAAGTTTTGTCGTCGAGATATTGTCTCATATCAAAGATGAAAACATTATAATGTGAATCTTGTGTTATTTTGTCATATAGTTCTTCGAAAAAATCTAGACCACCGCCAATGTCATATCCTGATATTTTTAGTTTTTTATTATCAGTCTCGACAATGAATGCTGGAATGTTATCGTTGATAGTATCTTCGTCTTGACCTTCAACATATTTCTTGTCTTGGAGATGATACCAAAATAGAGTTTTACCTGCGAGTTTCATTCCTAAGACGCCAAGTTTTTTGCCTTTTAATTTTTTGTAGACTACTACTCCGCCTCCGACTACGGCGGTAATTGCTAAAATGATTACTGGTATTAGTGGTCCCATAATGTGTTATTATTAATTATTTTCCCTAAATATACGAACCTTTTCGCCTTGCGTATTCCAAAAAGTGTGGCAATTTTTCCTACACTTATGTAGGATTTTTTACTACACCATCCATATATTCCGCCAAATCTTTAAAAAAGTTTCTACCAAGTACACGCGATACACGTTCCAAGACTTCGATGCTGACATATTTTCGTTCAAAAATATCGTAGCAATTTGAGCGGTCGCTGCTGATGGCTTTGGCAAGCCACGTGACTGTGCGCTGCTGTTTTTCAAGTTCTTGGCGGATGAGGTGTCCTATGTGGAAGTCGGTGTTCATGGAGATGTGTTTTTGTGGGCTGTACACCTTAATTATATTAGCACAATAAAAAAGCGTGAAGCCGTTTCTTTCTTAGGTGCTTATCTAACCAACAAGGTATTCCCCAATACCCAATGTACAAATAAGCACGAAACGGCTCACGCGTAGAGCGTGAACCTATCGCAATGCTTATTCTCGTACATTTCAAATTTGGGGAATTTTAGTCGGTTGAGAATAAGAGCGTAAAGCCCAATTAATTAATATGTTATTTTATAGTTGTTTCTGTTTCGTGGTGCGGAGTTTTGGTTAATACTTTATTCGTAGAAAAATCTTTCTTTGTCGCGTTTGCCAAATAGCCTTGATTTCCTTACCATATTTAAAACCTCGTCTAAATGCTCTTTTTTGAGTTCGTCGACAAAAATCACAGAACCGTTTGATATGCCTTGTAGAATATCTGATTTTTTTATTTCTTCCACTTCGGTGGCGCATAAAAACGAATCGTAACGCAGAAAGTCATAATCTTGTTTGCGTAACGGGTATTGCACAGCCATCATTTCAGGTTTGTCTTGAATATATTTGTTGATGTTTGAATTAACAAAGAAAAAGCCAACGATGCTGTCTTCTGTTATTCCGATTATGGCAAAAAACTTACCGTGCCCAATGTTGACAAAACTATCGGAATGTAATATGCGACCTCGTCGGATTTCGTTTTCGTATATTGATGCAGGAAGTTCCATTAATGAGCAAAACTGAATATGGGTTTGGTGGTAACGAAGTTGATATATTCTTCGGTGTCGCCCACTTCGCGGAGCATATCTTTCGGCGAAATTTTTCGTCCATCTTGTGTGTTGTTCCAAGCAAAGTCGTGCGAAATGTTTGTTAAGTCGGCAAAACTTAAATCTTTGCATTTGCCAACGGCGTAGTCAAGGCACTCAATATCGCTTTCGGATAGGTAGTCGGTATTACACTTTTGCTTTGCACGCAGCATTATTTTGTTGACAATTTCGAGATATTCGGCAATGTCGGCAATATGGTCCGAAAAATAACTCTCTCCGCACAGTGCCTTAAAAATGTCGTATATTTTCGACGGCACAGGTCCGTACGGCATTTTGATATAATCGTCGCGAGTTATAGTTCGTCCATATAAGGATAGGTGGCGTTGGTCGGCAAAATAGAGAATCTTGCATATTTTGTGCATATCGGTGCGACCGCCTTCTAACTTATCCAATATATAAAGGATTGCCTGAATTGATGTCTCTTTCTTAAACATGGTAACAACTGTGTTTATAAGCGCAAATCTACGTTTTTTTACTCAATAATCCAAATTTTTACAGACAAAAAAAAGTAAAGGATGTTACCCCTTGTCGCTAATAATAGAATTACAAACCATTCTATTGCTGCTATGAGTATTTCCTTTATCCTTTTCCTGATGTTCATAGCGGTAAGTATTAAATGGTTAATTGTTATAAGTGTTTCATAACCAACTCCGCCAAGTCGCCTACTGTAACCACTTTTTCACATTCTTCGTCGGGCAGCGATATGTTGAACTCTTTTTCTACCATCATAATTGTTTCAATAGTGTCGAGGTCGTCGGCTCCGAGGTCGTTGGTAAGTTGTGCCTCTGGGCTGAACTCCGATTGGTCTACGCCTAATTTGTCGGAAAGCATCGGCACGAGTACTTTGTAGATAAACTCTGGCGTGTACACATCTGGAACATCCATTGTGGGTATTTCGCCGTGCTCTTGCGGAATTTTCTTTTCTATTTTGTCTAAGAGTTCTTTGGCATTTTCGAGCGGAGCTGTATCGAAATCCTGATTATTTTCAGCGATAGCTTGGTATATCTTGATGGATTCAATACAAGCGCGTTCGGCTTTGGGATATTCGAGGTTTGCTTCGTAGGCTTGTGCAAGGTCGTATAGCGCTTCGGCTTTATCGTTGTTTTCATTGTCGATTTTGAATTTGTGTTCAAGCAGATTCAAGCGCATTGTGCCGTAATTGACGGCTTCTTGGGTGTAACCGAGCTGAATACACACGTAGGCGAGGTTCGATAAAGTTGTTATTTTACTGTCGTCGTAATCGCTGCGCATCGAGAGTTCTTGCGAAAAATATTGCAGGGCTGCAAGGTTGTCGCCTTTGTAGAAATATGTCCGTCCGAGTTTGCAAAGGATTTCTGGTACAGGTTTGAGGTCGCCCGCCATACGGTTGAGATTTTCGCTCTCTTTAAATGCGGCGATAGCCTCGTCGTATTTTTCTGTGTCCATAAGAATCTGACCGTATGTGTAGAGCATATAGGCAAGGTCGTAGTAGTCTTCGGTTTTGCGATTGATGTCGATTGCTTCCTCTATAAGTTTTTGTCCTTTGAAATGCTTTTCGTCGTAATTGTAGGTTTTGGCGAGATGGTAGAGGGCGTCGTCGAGAAGTTCGGGGTCGTTGATTTGGCGTGCCACGTATACAGCCTTTTCTAATACTGCCTCAGCTTCGGTATATTTTCCGAGGTTGGTGAGATGAGCTCCCTGATGAGTCAGGCATAACACGAGTCCTCCGCCGTGACGGAGTTTTTCGAATAATTCAGCACCTGTGGCAAAATAGTTGATGGCGGTTTCGTTGTCGTTGGCAAATTTCCCTAACCAATAGTAAGTGGTAGCTGTCCCTTCCTCGTCGCCAATTTCGGTAAAAAGCGAGAGTGCGTCTTGCAGAAACGGCAATGCGCAGTAACCCGAATCGTCGCCGAAAATACGTGCCATTTTAATATTGGCGTGTCCGAGCTTTTGCTTGTCGTTGTACTGTTGGAGCATCTGAATGTTAATCAGACAGATGCCGAGAGCGGTTTTTGTCTGTCCTATTTTGTGGTATAGGTCGGCTAATTGTGCGTATATCTCCGCCATCTTGTCTACATCGCCCTTGCCTTGGGCTAATTGCAATTGAAGTAATGCGTTTGAAATTTCGTTGTTCATGGTGCTGTTGTTTTTGTTAAACAATTTGTTTTTTCCAAATTTATCGATTTTATGTTTTCGTGTAAAGCAAAATGTGTGGAAATCTTTTCTACACTTGTGTAGTATTATTTACCACATCCTCCATATACTCCGCCAAGTCTTTAAAAAAGTTTCTGCCGAGCACACGCGAGATACGCTCCAAAAGTTCGGTGTCGATATAGCGGCGGGCAAAGATGTCGTAACAGTTTGAACGGTCGCAACTGATGGCTTTGGCAAACCATGCTACTGTGCGTTGTTGATTATCAAGTTCTTGGCGGATAAGGTGTCCGAGGTGAAATTCTTCTGTCATGGCGGTATGTTTTTATTAATTACACCGCAAAACAAAAGTATTACTGCGCCAAAACGCGGCACAGTGTATAAATAAATTAAACAAATAAGGAGAATTGTTATCGTTTGTATATCTCGGTCATGCGTGATATTTTATCCGCAATTTCATCTCTAAGCCATTTAGGCGAAAGCACTTCTACGTTTTCGCCATACGAGAGTATGGTCTGTTTAAAATCGTAGGCGGGTTTTATGTAATATTCAAATATTGAGTAAGATTCGGTAGATTCTGTCTCTTTTTGC
>JAFYFR010000058.1 GCA_017543645.1 Bacteroidales bacterium | reverse complement strand
TTCCGTGTTCCCTGGGTAGACGACAAAGGCGAAATCCAAATCAACCGCGGTTTCCGTATTCAGATGAACTCTGCTATCGGACCTTACAAAGGCGGTCTTCGTCTTCACCCCACCGTTAACCTCGGTATTTTGAAATTCTTAGCTTTTGAACAAGTATTCAAAAACTCTCTCACCACCCTTCCTATGGGCGGCGGCAAAGGCGGTTCTGACTTCGACCCCAAAGGAAAATCCGACAACGAAGTTATGCGTTTCTGCCAGAGCTTTATGACTGAGCTTTCTAAACATATCGGTGCCGACACCGACGTTCCCGCTGGTGATATAGGTGTAGGTGGCCGCGAAATTGGTTACCTCTTTGGTCAATACAAACGTTTGCGCAACGAGTTCACCGGCGTGCTTACCGGCAAGGGTCTCGGCTGGGGTGGTTCTTTGATCCGTCCTGAGGCTACTGGCTACGGCGTTGTTTACTTTGCCCAGGAAATGCTCGCTACCAAAGGCGACACCATCAAAGGCAAGACTGTTTGTATCTCTGGTTCGGGCAACGTTGCTCAATACGCTGTTCAAAAATGTATCCAACTTGGTGCTAAGGTTGTTACAATGTCTGACTCTAACGGTTCGATCTACGACAAAGACGGTATCACCGAAGAAAAACTCAACTGGATTCTCGAACTCAAAAACGTTCGTCGCGGACGTATCAAAGAGTATGCCGACAACTTCCCGGGCGTTGAATACCTCGAAGGCCAGCGTCCTTGGAACATCAAATGCGACATCGCCCTCCCCTGCGCTACTCAGAACGAGGTTAACGGCGAAAACGCTGCCGCTCTTGTTAAAAACGGCGTAATCTGCGTGGCCGAAGGCGCCAACATGCCTTCGTTACCCGAGGCTATCGAAATTTTCCAGAACGCTAAGATTCTCTACGCTCCTGGCAAGGCTTCTAACGCTGGTGGTGTTTCGGTATCTGGTTTGGAAATGTCGCAAAACTCTGAGCGTCTTTCTTGGACAAGCGAAGAGGTTGATGCTAAACTCCATCAGATTATGATCAACATCCACAAAACCTGTGTTAAATACGGCACAGAGGCCGACGGTTACATCAACTACGTTAAGGGTGCTAACATCGGCGGCTTTGTAAAAGTAGCCGACGCAATGCTCGCTCACGGTATTGTATAATCTTGATTATCTTACACGCTATAAAAGCCGCTTTCTGCATAAGAAAGCGGCTTTTTTATTTTTTTTCTTATATTTGCGCCAAAATATATGACCGTGAGAATTATTGCAAGGATATTGTCGGTATTGGCGCTGTGGTGCTGTGCGCAGGAGGTATGCGCGCAGGGGCTCCAAGTGCGGTTGGTTAACATAAGGTATTATCTCGACGGCGGATGCGGCGGGGATATGCCCGTAAAGGTGAAAGTCTGTTTCGAGACCAACAGTCCTAAGCCTGAGAACCTTAGGTTTGTCGCCTATTATTCCAACGTGGCAAGGAGCGAGACACGCGTCAGGGAGTCCGACTCTACTATGATTTATTATACATTCTGCACCAGGGAGGGTGTTGAAAGCACTCTCGACCTTGTGGTGGAAGACCAGACCGGGCATCGCAGCCGACGATTCACCATCAACGCGCTCGCTACGTCCAAAAACATAATTAAGCCATGATAATAGCACAGCAAAAAAAACGTGAGAACATTGCGGAGTACGTAATCTATATGTTCCAGGTGGAGGATATGATGCGGGCGTGCAATAACGATTTAGACACGGTGAAGAGCCGCATAATATCGCAGTACCGCCAGACACCTGAAAAAATGAAGGAGATAGAGTACTGGTACGAGAACATCCTCGCCCTGATGAAAAACGAAGGCGTGGAGCAGAAGGGACACCTTCAGGAGGTGATAAACATCATCGACGACATGGCCGACGTGCACCTGCGTCTGCTGCGCTCGCCGCTGCATCCCGACTACAAGGTCGCTTATCAGGAAGCCGCGCCCGTTATAGGGCAGTCGATCCTCAAAACCCGCCGCGAGGGCGCGTCGGAAATAGAGGTCTGCTTAGAGATGCTCTATATGATACTGCTGATGAAGCTTCAGCACAAGGAAATATCATCCGACACCATGTTCGGCGTACAGAAAATCAGCCGCTTGCTGGCGATTCTCAGCGCGAAATACAAATTGAACGAGGAGGATAAATTGGATTTGTAGGGACGCGCCGCAGCGCATCCTTACGGTTTATTTTTTATTTTTAACCACCCGGAAACCGTAATAGAAATTGGCCTCGACGGGTTTGGGACCGTCGCGGACTGTGATGGTGGCCATGTCGTCCACGTAGTACCAGCATCCGCCGCGTACCACGCGGAACTCGCCGCGTGTCGGGCCCTGAGGGTCGCGCTGGGTGCCAGAAGAATATTTTGCGTAGACATCGAGGCACCATTCCCAGACGTTGCCGCTCATGTCGTAGATACCGAGTTCGTTAGGCACGAGCCGTCCCACCTGCTTTACGCCTTTTTCATTGGTGGTTTCGTCGTACCATGCCACTTCGTCGATGTCGTTGCTGCCGGCGTAAGCGAAACCTTTCGACTGGTGTCCGCCGCGCGCGGCGTATTCCCATTGAGCTTCGGTGGGAAGGTCGTATTTTTCGCCGGTGGTTTCCGACAGCCACTTGCAGTAGGCCTTGGCGTCGAAGTATGAGACGTTGACTATAGGGTATGTGTCGTTCCACTGCCATTTGATAGCGTGGTCGTGCTCTTCGTACCATTTTGGTGGGGGAGGAGCGGGGAAAGAGTGCCCTGTGGCGTTGCAGAATGCTCGGTATTGAGCCACAGTTACCTCGTATTTGCCTATGTAATAGTCGGAGAGACGCACGTCGTGCACCGGCACTTCGTCGCCGCCTGCCTTGGCGTTGCCCATCTTGAACTGTCCACCCTTGACGAATACCATGTCGGGGGGATTGGTTGTCTGACAAAACGACGGCTGCTGTCCTGCCGTGGCAAGGAGCAGCAGCATCGCTAAAGACCATGTTATTTTAACCAATAAATTCATAATTCAAAAAAAGCGGTGGTTAACGCTGAAAATCTGATTATTGCGCGTTGCGGGCAATACGCATGCCGTGGTAGAACTCGGCGAAGCTTGCTTCTGGACCGTCGCGGCTTGTGAGGGTGGCGTAGTCGGAGGTGTAGTGCCATCCGCCGCCTCTTACTACTCGCCACAGCGATATGCTGGTGTTAACGGGGTTGTCTTTCTTGCTCTTAGAGTAGAAGTCTTTGGCGTAGTAGTCGGAGCACCATTCCCAAACGTTTCCGCACATGTCGTAAATGCCGAGTTCGTTGGGGGCTTTTGAGCCTACATTCTGGGGTCCGAGCATTTTGGATGTTTCGTCGAACCATGCCACAGCCGCGGGGTCGGAGCTTCCGGCGTAGAGAGTGTTTTTAGATTTCTGTCCGCCACGTGCGGCGTATTCCCATTCTGCTTCGGTGGGCAGGCGGTAGCCGTTTTTGTTGAGGTCGAACTCGATGCCGCCGTCCTCGTTTTCAAAGTAAACCTTTTCGAGGCCTTCCTTGTCGCTGAGCCAGTTGCAGTAAGCCACGGCGTCGTACCAACTGATGCGCTGGATCGGATGGGCGTCGTGCCATCCCCACCATTTCATAGTGGGCAGGGGAAAGTATTTTTTCATGTCGGGGTGGTAGGAGTACCACAACGAGTCGGGAGCAGACGGCATCTGGTGCATACGCTTGCCCGGAAAGTACTTGGAACCCGAAGGGTCGTTGGCAAATTGCTTGTATTCTCCTACGGTAACTTCGTACTGGCCTATGTAAAAGGTGTTTATTTTTACCTCGTGCACCGGACGTTCGTCTTGGTCGCCTTTGGGGATGGAAGTTCCGGGATTGCCCATAGAGTAACTGCCGCCTTCGACTCTTACCATCTTGGGCTGCGCCTGAACGCTGAGCGACAAACAGATTAGTGCTGTTAAGATTGTAAGTCTATTCATCTTTCTCGTGTTTTTATGTTATGTTAGTCTGTTATTTCTGTGTCGATACTTTTACCTTTAGTCTTAAAAACGTTTGCGGTTTTAATATGTTGCCTTATTTAATAATTTTAACATGTCCGCCTATTTGAATATGTTCTTGAGTATGGAGCCGAGGATGCCTCCGCCCGATGATGATTTCTTGGATGTGGATTTTTTCGATGAGCTCTTGCCTGTGATACTCTTTGCAACAGATGTGCCAAGACTGCGGGCGAAGCTTGTTCCTGCCGAGGTGATAAGCGTGCCGAATACTGTGCGCTTGAAGCTCGACGATGATGATTTTGAGGATTTCGCCTGTTTAGCCTTCTCTTTTTCCTGTTTAGCCTTCTCTTTTTCTTTTTCTTCGAGTTCGCGCTGTTTCTCGGCTTCGCGGGCGGCTTCTTCTTGTGCGGCGAGTATCACCTCGTACGCGCTTTCGCGGTCGAAGTATTTTTCGTACTCCTTTATCTTTAGGGGTACAGAGGCGCGTATTGCCTGACGCTGGTAGTCGGTAACCGCACCTATCTGGCTCAGTGGGAAGAGTATCTTGGCTTTCTGCACTACCGATGGCGAGCCTGTGGCATCAAGGAACGAAACAAGGGCTTCGCCTGTGCCGAGGTTGGTGATGGCTTCGGTGGTGTCGAACGACGGGTTGGCGCGGAAGGTCTGCGCCGCCGCTTTCACTGCCTTCTGGTCTTTGGGCGTGAATGCGCGGAGGGCGTGCTGTATGCGGTTGCCGAGCTGTCCGAGAATGTTGTCGGGAATGTCGGATGGCGACTGTGATATAAAGTATATACCCACGCCTTTGGAGCGTATCAGGCGGATAATCTGCTCCATCTTCTCTACTAAGGCTTTAGATGTGCCTTCGAACAGCATGTGCGCTTCGTCGAAGAAGAATACTAACTTGGGAAGCTCTAAGTCGCCTACCTCGGGCAGGCGCGAGTATAGTTCGGTCATCATCCATAGGAGGAATGTGGAATAGAGCTTTGGGTGCATCATGAGCTTGTCGGCGGCAAGCACGTTTACCACGCCGAGACCCTTGTCGGTGTCGATGAGGTCTTCGATGTCGAAGGCTGGTTCGCCGAAGAATTTTTCGCCGCCCTCGCTTTCTAATGCGAGTATGGCTCGGCTTATCGCGCCGAGGCTTGCTGTGGAGATGTTGCCGTATGATGTGGTGAACTTTGAGGTGTTCTGTCCTACAAAGTCGATGATGGTGCGGAGGTCTTTGAGGTCGATTAATAGCAACTCGTTGTCGTCGGCTATCTTGAAGATAATGTTTAGAACGCCTGTCTGTGTTTCGTTGAGGTCGAACAAACGTCCGAGCAGCTGCGGCCCCATGGCGGATATCGTGGTGCGCATAGGAATGCCCTGTTCGCCGTATACATCGTAGAAACGTGTTGGGCATCCGTGGAACTGCGGGTTCTCGATGCCGAACTCAGCGCAGCGTTTTTCGATAAAGCCCGACAGCTTGCCTGTCTGCGATATGCCTGATAGGTCGCCCTTCATGTCGGCGGCAAAGCATGGTACGCCTGCCTGTGAGAATGTTTCGGCTACTACCTGGAGGCTTACGGTTTTTCCTGTTCCCGTAGCTCCGGCTATAAGTCCGTGTCTGTTAGCCATCTTGCCTATCAGGTTGATAGGGCCTTCTGCGCAGTGCGCTATGTATAAGTTCTGGTTTGTGTACATGGTTTGAAAGATTTTTTGTTTCCACAAATATAGTGAAATATTCCAAACGTCAAACTATTTCATGTGTTTTTTTTGGTTTTTTGTAAAGTATTTTTTCTATTCGTTGTTAACGTTTTTTGCAAGGTCGATGAGGTAGTTCTCCACTTTCCGCATGTTGATGGTTATGCTGTTGATGTCTAAGTTTTTGATGCTGTGCCTGATTTCGTCAGCGATTCTTACCGCTTTTTCGATGCCGTAGTGGACGGCTGTTTTTCTGAAGTCGGCGGCGAAAGAGTCGAGCTTGCTGAATGACATTGTTTTTTTGAGCTGCCTGTATGCCGGAATTATCTCGCCCCTAAGCAGAGTTACGAACTCTTTGAGCAATTCGTCGCGTTTGCGCGCTGCCGAGGTGGTGTCCGCCATGTCGATTATGTCCTTCGCCTCGTCGCTGTTGGTGTCGTAAACGCTTATGTCACTGATTGTGATTGTAAACAGGCTGCCTTTGCCCACCTCGCTGTGGATAGCCATTTTGCCGTTGAGGTTTTCTACAAGGCGCGATATGAAGTCCATGCCGGTTGACCGCTGTATGCTGGCGTTTGGCGACATCATGTTGTCTACCTTCTGCTTTGAGATTCCTATGCCGGTGTCTGCCACGTTGAGCGTTAGCGATGTGCGGGTGTCGGAGGTGGCTTCGGCGTTGATTGTTACCTTTACGCTGCCCGCTTCGGTAAACTTTATGGCGTTGCTCACAAGGTTGAACAGTATCTGGCGGAGTTTCACACCGTCGGCGATAAGCAGCTTGGGCGTGTCGGGCGAGATGTCGAGGGTGTATTCTAAGCCTTTTTCTTCCGCGCTTTGCTTAAAGATGTTGTATATGTCGTTGGCTATCTGGTGCGGGTCGGCTATGCGGGTCTGGAGCTTTTTGCCCGATTCTATACGTGCAAGGTTCCATATTTCGGTGAGTGTCTCGTGTACTTGCACCGCGTCTTTGAGTATTCCCGTGGCTTTGGCGGCGATTTCGGGCTGTGTGATGTATGCCGAAAGGTTTTCTGACGAGAGGATGATGTTCTCGATAGGCTGCTTGGTGTTCTGGGTCATGTTGAGTAGGAGTTCGCTCTTGGCCTTGGTAGATACCGACGAGGAGGAGCTTTCGGGCTTGATGTCGCCGCCGGTGATGCGTATGGCTGGAATCTCGCGGATGGTGAGCAGTACCGTATTGTTGCTGCTTAGGGCAAAACGTGCTTCGAGACATTTGCCGTCTTCCTGATATTCTACGTATTGTGGATCTTCGTTTTTCAGAGCCTCGTTGTACGCCACAAGGAACTGGAGAAGGATGTCGGCATCGAACTTGTCGCGCATGTTGCGGCCTACGTACTGGGATTCTGCATCGTTTTCGCCCGGGATTTTTGCGTAGGTGAAAGTGCCGTTCTGGTCGATGACGAAAATCGACTCGGGCAGGATGTTAAGGATGGAGCTCTGTTTGTGGGCTAACTGGGTGGCGTTCTGCTCGGCGAGCTTACGGTTGGTGATGTCCTCCACAATCATGATTCCGCCTTTCTCCATTTCGCGCCCGGTATTGTTGTAGTATGGCTTGAGGGTGATAGAGGCGTAGACCTTTCCGCTTTCGGTGTTGATTTCATACTCCTGTTTAGACACCTTGTCCTGATTGTGCGAGTCGGATGGGTCGAATCCGCGCAGCACCTCGGCGGGAATCACCGTGGTAATGTCCTGACCGGCGATGTTCTTGTTCTTAAGGTTGAAAATCTGCGCTATGCGCTCGTTGGCTGTGGTAATCTTAAGGTTGTCGTTAAACTGGATGATGCCTATAGGTGTCTTGCGGAACAGGAGGCGGTATTTCTCCTCGCTGTTGCGCAGTTCGGCTTCGGCGAGCTTGCGTTCCTGAATCTCTATCTGCATTCGCGAGTTGGATTCGGAGAGGAGTTTGTTGTGGTTGTTTTTCTCCTTGTAGCGGAAATAGTAGATTACCACCACCACTATTACCAACAGGATTACTACAATGAGGAAGATTATGTTACGGCTGTTCTGCTTGCGCTCGAGGTTGAACTTGTCGCGGTCGGCCTGAAACTGTATGGCTTCGATTTCCTTCTGTTTCTTCTGGCTTTCGAGGCTAACTTGGAACTCCGAAAACTGCTCCTTCTTTTTCTGCTCGAATATGCTGTCGTTGGTTTCGGCGTAACGGTTGCTATAGTAGAGAGCCCTCTCGTAAAGCCCGTGCCGTTGGTAGAAGGTCTTGAGAATTTTGCACACCATGTTTTTGATTCTTAGTTCGGAGATGCCAGTGTTGAGTTCCTCCATTTCGGCATCGTGTAGCACCGCCTCGGCGTTTAATTTGGCCTGCTCGTCCATGTTGTGGTCGATCAGTAGCGAGGCGAGCCTTGTGCGTGCAACGAGCGATTCGTGCATTCTGTCGGCTTTGAGGTAATATTCGTAAGCCAATTTGAGCGACTCGGATGCCTTGGTGGCGTTGCCGCCCGAGATGTATACGTAGGCGAAAACTTCCAAAGTGTTGGCCATGCCGAAGTTGTCTTTCCTGTCCTTATATTCGTCGAGACAAGATTCGAGGATGTCAACCGCGCTGTCCTGCTCGTTAACAATGGCGTAGGCCTGGGCTATCTTGATGTTGGTTTCGAGAATCTTGTCGGTAACGCCGAGGTCTTGGTATAGGGTGCGTGCCGCAATTAGGTTTTTGAGAGCGTCGTCCTCGTCGTTTTTGATGGTGATGTCGCCTAAAAGGGTTAGTGCCGATGCTTGAATGTTTGGGTATTTGTAGTTTCGGCAGATGTCGATAGCCTGCGAACAGTACTCTTCGGCAAGGTCGTAAGCCTCCTGCGCATAGTAGGTGCGGGCTATGTCGATTTGGCAGAGAGCCATTTTGTCGTTCTGCTGGAGCTTGGCGTAAATGTCGTAAGCCTTAAACTGCGCCTCGATAGCGAGATAGTAGACTCGCGTCTTGTAGTATCCGTTGCCGATGAGCTTGTAGGCGGAGGCAATGTAAGCGGAGTCGAGCGACTGTTCGGCAATCTGCTTGGCCTGCGCGGCAAATTCCAATGCCACAAACGGTTCGCTGTTGATATACTCGTCGTATTGTTCTATGAGGCTGTTGTAAAGAGCCTGCGTGGTGTCTGGCTGAGCCTGCGCCGCCGGGTGTAGGGCGGTGCAGAGTGTGAGTACTACCAGTATTTTGTTAAACAGTTTCATATTCTTATAATTTGTGCTTGGCTCCGGCTGGTTCGTATGGTATATAAAATGTGAACGTAGAGCCGATTTCTAAATGCGATTTTACGGTGATTCGTCCTCCCATGCGTTTTACAAGCTCGTTGGCAATCGACAGTCCGAGACCGTTGCCGCCGTACTGACGCGCAGCTCCCTCGTCGCCCTGTCGGAAGCGTTCGAATATTACATTTATTTTATCTTCGGCAATACCTATGCCAGTGTCGCTTACATAGAAGGCGATTTCTTGTGGGCTGCCGTTTTTTTCGGAGCTGGTGAGGTACGCGCCAATTTCGATGCGTCCTTGGTTGGTGAAGGTTACGGCGTTGGTGATGAGCTTTTTGTATATCTGGTTTACGCAGAGCGAGTCGGTGAAGATGAGGCTGTCGTCGGAGCCTTCGGGCTTGACCTTGCAGGCGGTGATGTCTTTGCCCGATTCGCCGAGCTGTTCGTTGAGAAACGCCGCCGACTCTTCCACAATGCTGCTGATGCTGCATATCTCGTGACGGAGCTTTTTCTGCCCAGTTTCGATCATCGACAGTTCCACAATGTCGTCGATGATGTTGAGGAGCTTTTTGCAGTTGTTATATATGAGGTTGAGATATTCTTTGTGCTTGTTGGGCGACATTCCGCTCTGAATCATCTGCACAAATCCGTTGATGATGTTTACCGGGGTTCGTGTCTCATGTGCGATGTTGGCGAGGAATACGGTCTTGAGGTTGTTGGATTCCTCGGCTTTCTTTTTTTGATCTAAAAGCTCGGTCTGGTAGCGTTTGATTTCGGTGATGTCGTTAGAGATAATCTGGATTACTCTTTCTCCAAAAAAGTCGTTGATGGGCTGCATTGTGCTCAGGTACCACCGTTCCTCACCTTTTATATTAATACAGACTTTCCGAGTGAGGAGCTTGCCGGTTTCTGAAATCTCTTTGATAAGGTCGAGGTCGATGAGCTGGGCTGCCGGGAGGTTGCTGTTGATGTCCTTGTCGTCCTCCTCGAAGAGTTCCACCGCGGTGCTGTTGAGCATTATGATGTTGCCCTCGGCGTCTACTACTATGATAGGCTGGAAAATGCCGTTGAATAGTGTCTTGTAACGAGTTTCGCTTTCGGCAAGCTCGCGGCGAGTCTTTATCATGCGGTCGATGTCCTGCATTACGCCAAGGATTCCCACAAACTCGTCGTTGCCGTTTTTGATGAGGGTCTTGTTTACGATGTACTCCCTCACCTCGCCGTCGGCACATTTAATGGGGCCTTCGTATATCTGGATGCCTTGGTCTTTGATAAGCTGGATGTCCTTCTCCTGATAAAAGTCGGCGTACTCTTTTGGAAAGAAGTTCTCAAGCTGGAGCGCGGTCTTTCCGATGATGGTGTTGGGCGGCACTCCGAGGACGTTGGTGGCGTAGCTCTTGTTGCATAGCATATACCGGCCTTCCATATCCTTGTAGAACACAGGAGTAGGGATGGCGTCGAGCATCATCTGCGTGAACTTGAGGTTTTCTCTCACCTTGCTTTCCGCCTGCGCGTGGAACTGGGTGTTTTGCAGCACAGCCATAAACGAGCCCTGCCTTGTGGCAAAGGCGTTTACGATGTAGGTGTTGTTCTTGTCTTGTATAGTGCCTGACGTGGTAGGCAGCAGCGAGGTTTGCGCAAGAAGCGGAATCCAGTTGGTATGTGTCAGGATGTCGGTCTGCGAGGCTGCCTTGCCTATAACGTTGTCGGGTTGTTTCTGGACGATGGCTAAGAAGTTGGCGTTGGCTTTTGTGAAAACGAAGTCGGCAGGTTCGCCGGAGTCGTTGTATATGAAGTCGCCAGCAAAAGCCGCCGTGAGCATGTTTTCAAACAGCAGGGAGTTAATTTTTTCGGCATAGTGCAGCTGGTGCGAAACGTCCGCCTCTAAATTACTGAACTTGCCGTATTCGCCGAAGACGAGATATCGGTGGAGAACCTTCCTGAGAGTGGCGTTTTCTTCTTTAAGCCTTTGATATTCTGCTATGTCGATATTGTGTTCTTTTGTCATGTGGTGCCCTATGGTGATGTTTCAAACAACAAATTTACAATTATTTTTGTTATAGTAAAAAGTTTGCCTGATTTTTTTGGAATATAGCGCACGGGGACTGTTGTAAAACAGCCCTGACAATAGATTATGTTAGATGCCGGCTTACTCTATTTCAACTAATTCGAACGGAACGCTGACGAGTTTTTTGTAACGGTTTCCGAGAGCCTTCATATCCTCGTCGATAGACTCGTAGTACCATCTAACTTTCACGTCGCTCTTTTCTGCCACTTTCTGGAGTAGGAGGATAACTTGGATTACCTGCTTGCTCGATGCGGTGTTGACATATTCGAGGTCGAAATCAAAAACAGTCTGCACGTTGGGACTTTCGGCATAGTTCTTAATCCAGTCTAAAACCGGTTTGTAAAAGTCCAAAGCGTTTTCCGGCACAGAGATTTTGGAAATTTTAAATATGTTTTGTTCCGGGTCGAGGATGATTTCCGGAGTGTCTTCTGTTTCTTCGATAAATAATTTTTCCATTGGTGATGAGGATGTTAATTTTTAACTGTTATTGCTGTTTGTAATATGTAGAACTGTTCGTCGTCTTTGATGTTCATAAAGCGGTATTTGAGCGGACGGTCGCTCTTGATGCGCAGGTCGGAGAATCCGAGGCCTGTCTTTTTGGCGTCGGCGGTGTCGAAATCCAGAAGGATGTCGTCGTAGTAGTCGCTGAGTTCGTCTTTTGACATTCCGTTGACAAACTCGAGCCTCTCGGTGATGAGGTCTTTTGCTTCGTTTTTGATAATGTTGCCAGATGTCAGCATTATCTCCTTGCCGGTCTGACCCATGAAGAACACGCCTGAAACGCCTATCGAGGAGTTTTCCTTGCTGCCGTGCTTGATGATGTTCTGAAGCATCTCAACCATTACGTTAGACACCTTGATAGTGGTGAGGGGCATATTCATTCTGCCTTTGATGATGGCGAGCAGGCTGAGAAGGTTCTCCTGATTGAAGAATCCGTTGAAATATAGCAGGAGGTTCTCGTTGTTCATCTGGCGGTGGAGCTGTTTAACGCTGTCCAATGAGCTGTGGCCTTTGGAAGAGATGTCACCGTAGCTCTTGTCGGTGGGAATTAGCGTCTGCAGATAGAAATATGTGTACTCGTCGTCTAACTGTTCGAAATTATAAAGGAGCTTGTTGCCCGACTTGCGGCTCATTTCAATAAGTCCGAGGCCTGCGCCGCCCTTGTCGCTCATGCTGCCTGTGGTAAGCATTTCGCGGTGGAATTTTTTCAGCTCTTCGGGGCTTAGGCTGTTGATGGTGTCGAGCTTCTCCTTAAGAGCCGGAATGTTGGCGTTGGCTACCACATTGCCTGTGGAGATGTAGTAACGCTCGCCGTTTTTCTGTATGGCGAAGATGCCGGGATATTTTTCGGCGTTGAGGGTTGCGACCTCCTCTTGATGGCGCGTGATGTTCTGCAGTCCTTCTACCATGATGTAGTAGATGCGTTTCTGCATTGTGGCCTGGTTGGTTACTTTAGAAATGTTAGTATCAGCAAGAAAGAGAATCTTCTTGGTGATATTGTGTGTGAAAAATCCACGGTAAACGTATTCAAAGTCGTCGTTGGATATCCTTTGAAACAGTGGATACGCTATGTCGAATAATTTTGAACCGACTTCAGGTGTCATAGGCATTGATTGTTTAGAATTTTTTATTTGCTTTTTAGTGCAATAAAAGTGCCATTGTTTGCTTATTTTGATTTTAGTTGCTCTAAAATTGTGTTATTGTTACTAATCTTCCGACAAGGGGAATTTCTTGACATCTTTTGGAATGTCGAAGGAGATTTTGATGCCTTTGCGCTCAAAAGCCGGCTGGTTTTCCATCTCGTCCAAATTATGAATGTCGTTGAAGTTGATTTTCTGGAACTTGCTTTGAATAACGGCTTCTGATTGCTGCTCGGTTTCCTCTGTCTCGTCGGTGTCGGATTCGCTGTAGTCGGTGTTGTCTGGCTCAATGTCAAATTCTACCTCGTCGCCTGGCTTGTGGGCGGTGTCGGTTTCGTGAGCCGGTTCTGCTTTTTCGGGTTCGGGCTTGGCTGGCTCGGAAGTTTTGGGAGCGGTTGCGGGTGTGATTTGGATTTTCTGACCCACGGGACGCTCGTAAGGGTTGATTATTCCGGTCTTGTCGAAACCTGTGGCGATAAGCGTGACGCAGATTTTTGAGCCGAGATTCTCGTCCTTGGTCTGTCCCCAGATGAGGTTGCCGCCGTCGCCCGCCTGACCAGCTGAGTTTTGCACGTATTCGTTGATGATAGACACCTCGTCGAGAGTGGTTTCGTTTTCGCTCGATGATATGATGTTGACGAGCATATTTTTTGCGCCTTTGATGTCGCTGTCGTTGAGCAGGGGGGAGTTGAGAGCTGCTTTTACGGCATTGAGTGCGCGGTCTTCGCCATCGGCTTCGCCCCTTCCCATGAGGGCCACGCCGCTGTCCTGCATTACCGCCTTTACGTCGGCAAAGTCTACATTTACCTCGCCCGGAACGGTGATGATTTCGGCGATGCCTTTTGCCGCCATTGTCAATATGTCGTCCGCCTTGGCGAATGCCTGGCGAGCGGGCATATTGCCGTACATCTCGCGGATTTTTTCGTTGTCGATTACGAGCATTGCGTCAACGCTTTGCGATAGCTGCTTAAGACCTTCGAGAGCCTGTTTCACACGCTTGGGACCTTCGTAGCGGAATGGAATCGTAACGATAGCCACGGTAAGTATGCCCATCTCCTTGGCGGTACGGGCAATTTCGGGAGCGGCACCTGTGCCTGTGCCTCCGCCCATTCCTGCCGTTACAAACAACATTTTGGTGCCGGTGTTGAGGGCGGTCTTGATGTCTTCGATGCTTTCGATGGCAGCCTGTTTGCCGTTTTCGGGATTGTTGCCAGCTCCAAGACCCTCGGTGAGGGTGGCTCCGAGTGGAACTTTTACAGGAATCGGGCTCGCCTGAAGTGCCTGTTGGTCGGTGTTGGCGATGATAAAGTCGACATCGTGGATGCCGTAAGTGTACATGTAGCTTGCAGCGTTGCCGCCGCCGCCGCCTACTCCAATTACCTTGATGATATTCTTTTTTGTCTCAAATGTAAATTCGAGGCTGTCTTCTTCTATTTCCGGGGTCATATTGCTTTCCTTTTGGTTGATTTTTACTTAATATTGCTGTCGTCGGGTTCGTTGAATATTTTTCCAGCCATGGACTTGAAAAATCCCATGAATCCGCCCTTCTTCTCTTTGCCGTTTTTGCTGTCCTTGCTCGCTTTGTTGCCGTTGGCAGGGGAAGCTTCTTTGGCGGTTTGAGCCTCGGCTTGCTGCGCCTTCTTGCGGAGCTCTATGATGCTTTCGGTGTACTCCATGCCTTTGATAATAAGGCCAGTAGCGGCAACGTAATTTTCCAAAGAGTATTGCGAAACAATGTTGAGAGGAGTTCCGGTCCGTGCCTCAGCCATGGCAAGACGGAACTTGGCAAGCTGGAGCAGGCTCTTGAGCTTGGCGGTTCCACCGGTGATGATGATGCCGCCCGGAAGCGGCATGCTGCCGAGATTGTTGTCTAACTCGTATGCTATGCCGCCGAGTATCTCCTCGACCCTTGCGTTGATTATGGTGGCTATGCTCGAAAAGGGTATATCCTTGGTTTTGCCGTTGGTACTTTTGATGGATACAGCCTTTTTGGCGAAGTCTTTCTGCGATAGAGCCGCGCCGTATTGTATCTTTATTTGTTCAGCCTGACGTTCAAGCACCGCGCATCCCTTTTTGATGTCGTTGGTGATGGCCTTGCCTCCGAGCGGAACAACGGAGGTGTAACGGAGGATGTCGTCTTTGTAGACTGCGATGTCGGCAGTGCCTGCGCCTATGTCGGCAATAAGCACTCCGATTTCCTTCTCGTCTTTCGACATTACAGCTTCGGCAGATGCGAGAGGCTCAAGGATAAGTTTGATGATTTTTAATCCTGCCATCTCGATAGCCTGACGGATGTTTCTAACCGCCTTGTCCTTGCCCTTGACGATGTAGAAAGTGCCTTCGAGCTTGCGTCCGGCGCAGCCTTTGGGATTGATACCCATGTTGATATTGTCCACGTGGTAGTTCTGGGGGATAACATGGATGATGTTCTCGTCCTGACCCGCCGACATGTGGTACAATTCTTCTGTTAGCTGGGCGATGTCGTCGTCGGTGATGATGTTTTCCACGGCTTTGGAGTGGCTTGTGGTGAGGCCGCTGATGTTTCTGCCGCCTATTCCCACGTAAACGTTTTTGAATAGGACTTTGGAAACATTCTGGCATTTCTCCACGGCTTCCCTTACCGAGGCGCTTGCCAAGCCGATATTCTGTACGGTGCCTCTGATAACACCCTTGGATTCGGCTTCTCCAATTCCGAGAATCTTTATTCTTCCTTGTTCGTCTTTTGTTCCAGCAATGGCAACCGTTTTTGAGGTGCCTATGTCAATGGCTGCAATAATTGGATTAGTACACGGCATGGTATTAATGTTATTTATTAGTTGTTTTTCCTTATTCGTATTTATTGTCGGCATACAATCTGGTTTTTGTATTTGACACTGATTGTCTTATATTTGTTCCACCCGGTCTTTTTGAGGCCGGTGGTAAAAAACGCCTTTAGATAGTAGAGCTTTTCGTCGTAGTTGTCGATGGAGCCTAACTCGAGAATCTTGGGCCCTACGAGGGGAACAATCTCAAACTCGTTTTTCTTGTTGACATAGATCTGCTCCACTTGGTCGCGCCAGAAGTCGTCCTTGGCTATTAGCCTGGCTAAGCGGAAAATCTCGCTCTCTTTCGACTTTCGGATGTCCTCGTTGTAGATGTTGTATGTCTTGTATTTTTTGAAGTCGTATTTTTGAGAGATATATCCGCTGGCTACTAAAGTGTTTGGCGCGTTTTCCTTGTCGCTTGTCGGGAATATTGTTCCGTCTTCGTCGATGTAGAAGCTCGACCCCTCCTGCGTGATAATCTCTACGATGGGATGTCGTTGCTGGATTTCGATTTTCAAGCGTCCGTTGATGGTTTTGTAGATGTCGGCCTGACGGATGTACGGCTGCTGCTGGAGGTATGTCTCCATCTCGTTGAGGTTGATGTCGCTCATACGGCAGCCGGTGATTTGGGGAGATACGCTGTAGATGAGATCAAGAACGTCGTTCCGGTTGATGAAGGGGATTACTAAAGAATCCTTTATGGTAACGTCGACCGATTCGCAGTTGGTGTCGCGGAATTTTGACGAAGAGTATATGATGGCGGTGGCAAAAAGCAATGCCGCTATCACTATTCCGATGTTTTTAACTGTGTTCTTACTCATTTTGTCAACCTGAATTTTTAATTATTATTTAGAAAATTCGTCAGTTAGCGGTTTGATAAGTTTGTCGATATTTCCCGCGCCCAAAGTTAATAATACTTCTACATTTTTTTGTCTAATATAGTCAATTATTTGCGAAATTTCATTTAAAATTATCACATTTGGGTTTTTCATTAGGTCTGATATGGTTTTTGAAGTAATATTTTCTATTGGTTTTTCACGGGCAGGATATATATCCATGAGGATAACCTCGTCTAAAAGGTCGAGGCTGTGGGCAAAACCTTCGGCAAAGTCCCTTGTTCTTGTAAACAGGTGGGGTTGGAAAATTCCCAAGGTCTTTTTGCCTGGAAAGAGCTGCTTTACCGAGCTGATAGTGGCTTCGAGTTCGGCTGGATGGTGCGCGTAGTCGTCGATGTACACCATGTTGTCGTTCTGCACATGGAAGTCCATGCGGCGTTTTACACCTTGGAACGACGCTATGCCTTTCTTGATAGACGAAGTGGTGATGCCGATGTTTTGGCAGGCGGCAAGGCAGGCGATAGTGTTCTCAACGTTGACACGTCCCTTTGCGCCTATGTTTATGTCGGTAACTTTGCCTGAGGGTGTAACGGCGTCGATGGTGTAGGTGCCGTTGTTCAATCGTATGTTGGTGGCGTAGTAGTCGGCGGTGGTGTCGGTGTCGGAATATGTTATCTTGCGTATTCCGTCGGTGCTGATGAGCGCGTCGATTTTTTTGTTGACCACAACGAAGCCGTTTTTGTGAGTTGACTGTGCAAAGGTGTTGAAAGTCTTGATAATCTCGTCGCGGTTTTTGTAGATGTCCAAGTGGTCGGCGTCAACGTATGTGATGATAGTGGCGAAAGGGTTGATCCAGAGGAACGACTTGTCGTATTCGTCGGCCTCCGCCACGAGCAGTGTTTGGGGATTGGAGAGGCTCTCCGGCTTTTTGGGCAGCATGAGGTTGCTCTGGAGGTTTTTTGAAATGCCTCCGAGGAATGCGAAACTGTCTAACCCTGCCTCGCGCATGATGTTGGCGATGACGCACGAGTTGGTGGTTTTGCCGTGCGTTCCCGACACCGCGATAGTCTTGTAGCCGTTGGCGATGATGCCTAATACCTTGGCGCGCTTGAGCATAAGGTATTCGCCTTCGATAAAAAAGTTGAAGAGTTTGTTGTCTTTAGGAATGGCGGGTGTAAAAATCACCATGGTCTGTTCGTGCTGTAAGACGCAGCAGTCTGGCACGAGTTCGGGGTCGTCGTTGTAGATTATGCTGATGCCTTCGGACTCGAGCTCGCGAGTGAGGTCTGACGGCGTGAGGTCGTAGCCGTAGACAGCGAACCCGCAGACGTTGAAATACCTTGCGAGAGCGCTCATGCCTATTCCTCCGATTCCAAGGAGGTAAACGTACTTTATGTTTTCGAACTGGCTCATTATTCTTCTGCTTTTTGGTTGAAGTCGCAGGCTTTGAGGGCGGCTTCTGCTTTGCTTATGTCGTTGTTGATGTCTTCGATGTCTTTAGCCTGGAGAAGCGCGTTGGATATTTCGCATAGGTATTTCAGGGCGGTGGTGATGTTGTCCTGGCTGCTTACGAAACCGCGGATATAGTCGTAACGCTCTTTGATGAGGTTGAGTTTGTATGCTTCCACAAGGGCTGTTTTGCCGTCGTAGGGCTGGTATACGTATTTTGAGAGTTTTTCCTCGTTGAAACTTGCCTCTGGAATATTGTTGATAGATAGCTGGTAGTTGTTGAACGATTCGTTGAGGCGGTTGTTCCATTCCTTAGTGTCTTTTTGCCATATCTCGTCGAGCATATAAATGAGGATGCTCATCACCTTGTCGGTGTTGAAACGTTGCGAAGTTATGTATGAGTTAACCACATTTGCCTTTGCGTGGAGCGAAGTGTCGGAAGCGGATTTGAATTTGGCGGTGATGTTGCCACATGCGTTGGCAAACGGAGCGAGAGATTTGAGGGCGGATTCTGCGCTTGTAACCTTGCTGTATTCGTGGAGGGCGATGCGGTAGAGGTTGAAAATGTCGATTTTCTGACGCAGCTCCTCGTTGGTGGCTGCTATTGGGTTGTATTGTACTTCCTGATGCGAGAGGATGCCGGCAAGAGCGTTGTCGAAATCGTTTTTGATAGTTACCTCTTCGATGTCGGAGTAGATTTGCGACATATTGTTGATAGCATCGATGGTAACGCTCGCCATACGGTTCTTGGTGTTGTTTTTTTGGTAGGGAGCGTTGCTGCAGCTTTGCAAAGCGGCTACGGAAACTATAGCCGATGCTGCTATGATAAGTAATTTTATATGTTTCATTTTAATTATTTATTAATATTTATAATTGTTTATTTATTTTATTATTAGCATAATTAATTACTTCCGAGGCGATAATATCCGCCGAGTTTTTAACTGCTAATTTATAAATATTTTTTGAATATGTCTGCATAGTTTCATTATCATTGCACAAATTTTGTATTTTCTCGAAAAAAACTTGCTCCGCATCGCTGTCTTTGATGATTCCGGCGGCGTTTTCGTTGACGAGAGCCATAGCGTTTTTGGTCTGATGGTCTTCGGCTACGTTGGGCGAGGGAATAAAGATTACCGGTTTGGCAGCAAGGCAGAGCTCCGAAACAGATAGCGCGCCCGACCGCGACACCACCACGTCGGCGGCCTTGTAAGCCAAGTCCATACGTTTGACAAATGCTGTGGCGTGTATGTCGGGGCAGTTTTTGTCCTTCATAGCGGCTTCGATGTCGTTCCAGTAGTATTTGCCTGTCTGCCAGATTAGCTGGATGTTTCCTTCGGCTTGGAATTTTTCGGCAAATTTGAGGACAGCCTTGTTGATAGTTCCCGCGCCGAGGCTTCCGCCGATAATGAGTACGGTCTTTTTGTCGGGGCTGAGGTTGAAATGCTGCAGCGCCTCCTCGCGTGTGGAATTGTTTTCGGCAATGTCGGCACGTACAGGGTTGCCTGTGAGCATGGTTTTTGCAGGGTCGAAATACTTTTCCATGTTCTTGTAGGCGGTGAAAATCTTTACCGCCTTGTCGGCTAACATCTTGTTGGTGAGACCGGCGTGTGAGTTCTGCTCCTGAAGCATGATTGGTATTCCGGCTTTGGAGGCGGCACGGAGTATTGGTCCGCTTGCGTATCCGCCCACACCTACGGCTATGTCGGGCTGGAAGTCTTTGATTATTTTCTTTGACATCCGGGCGCATTTGAGCAATTTGAAGGGCAGAACAAGGTTTTTGAGAGTGAGCTTGCGCTGCAGGCCAGCCGCAGGAAGTCCTATAATCTTGAATCCGGCAGCTGGAACTTTTTCCATCTCTATTTTGTCTTGTGCTCCTACAAACAGTATGTCGGCATCGGGACAGGCTTTCTTTATCGCCTGAGCGATGGCAATTGCGGGAAAAACATGTCCGCCTGTGCCTCCTCCTCCTATTAGTATCTTCATAATTGCTTTGTTTTATAGTTAGTTATCCTATTACAAACGGATAGTCCGAAATATCTTCAATATTTTGTTCGCGGTCTTGCTCCTCCACTTCCTCTTTCTCCTTCTCTTTGCCTTCTTTGTCGGAGTAACGGCTGATATTGAGAATGATACCGATAGAGAACGAGGTGATTATGAGCGAAGTTCCGCCCATGCTTATCAGCGGCAGCGGCTGTCCTGTTACGGGAACGATGTTGACCGAAACCACCATGTTGGCTATGGCTTGAAGCGTGATATTAAGCCCAAGCCCGATACTGAGGAAGGCTGGAAACGCTCGGGATTGGAATTTGGCAGTGAGCACAGTCCTGTGCATCAGCGTCATGTATACGATTATCAGGAAAATGCCCGCGATTAGTCCTTTTTCCTCGATGATGGTGGCAAACATAAAGTCGGAGTAGGGGTGGGGCAGGATATATTTCTGGGTGCTTCCGCTAATGCCCTGACCAAAAAGTCCGCCACGCGCTACTGCTATTTTTGCTTGGTCGGCTTGGAAATTGTTCTGAGAAGTTTTGGCATCCTCTTCGCTGGTAAACACATACGCCTCGATACGGTTGACCCAGGTTTCGGCTCGTTTGAGCGTGCCTGTCTTGCCGAGGCTTATTACAAGAAGCAGCGCAACAAGTCCCGCTCCTGACCCCACCAAGAGGATATGCTTGATTTTTACACGCGCAATTATCAGCATCAGTACCGATGTGAGTACGATAAGCAGCGCGGTGGAGAGGTTGGCTGGTAATATCAGTATGAAAACCACACCCATAGCCACTGCCGAAATCAACGCACCTTTCTTGATTTCTTCGTCGCTGTTCTGATGGGTAGACATCACTTTCGCGATAAAGATTGTGAGACAAATCTTGGCAATGTCGGATGTCTGGAGAGTCTGGTCGATGATGGGAATCTTAAGCCACCGCTTGGCGTCGTTGGTGGCATCGCCGAACATCCATGTGAGCAGCAGAAGAAGAATACCGAACCCGAGCGCGGCGTTGGCGAGGTTGAACAGCTTTTTGTACGAGATGTTGCTCGTAACAAGGGCCACTAACACACCTCCGATGATGAACAATCCCTGAGTGAACAGGAAGTGGAATGTGTTGCCGTGATACTGCTTATACGACAGCATTGCCGTGGAGCTGTATACAAACATCAGCGAGGAGCCGAGCAGTAAGCCGAAGCATAGCCATACCCATTTGTCGCCTTTGAAAATTTTTGATAATACTTTGTTTCCCATGGTGCGTTTTTTTTGTCTTTGCGTTTTTGAGTATAGAAGTAAAAGGTGTGCGGATTAAAGATTCCGTACAGCCTCCTTGAATTTTTCGCCACGGTCTTCGTAGCAGGTAAAGAGGTCGAAACTTGCGCAAGCCGGCGACAGAAGCACGGTATCGCCCTTGTCGGCAAGGAGGTAGCAGGTTTTTACGCAGTTTTCCATGCTTTGAGTGTCGATAACCTCCACCATCGAGTCGAAAGCGTCGTGGATGGGCTTGTTGTTGACACCGAGAGCTACTATTGCCTTAACTTTCTGTTTAACAAGGCTGAACAGCTCGCTGTAGTCGTTGCCTTTGTCGATGCCGCCGAGAATGAGAATCACTTTGGTCTTGATGCTTTCCAAAGCGTACCACACCGAGTTGACATTTGTGGCTTTAGAGTCGTTGACAAACTCTACGCCGCGTACAGAGAGAAAATGTTCCAGACGGTGTTCGAGACCTTTGAAAGTTTCAAAACTCTGTCGGATGGAGTTGCTTCTGATGTTGCAAGCCATGGCAGCAATGCCCGCCGCCATACTGTTGTACATATTGTGTTGACCTTCTAATGAGAAGTTTGCCGTATCAATTACGGCTTCGTTTTTTTCCAGCTTGATTATCATATTACCGTTTTTTAAATAGGAGCCTATAACTTGTTCATTGTTGAGCGAAAACGGCGCAAGCCTTTGGGCAAACGTCCTTTTCTTGATTTCTTGCGCCGTGATAGGGTCGTCGGCACAGTATATAAATAGGTCTTCCTTAGTCTGATTTTGAGTAATTCTAAATTTTGAGTCGGTGTAATTCTGCATCTTGTAGTCGTAACGGTCTAAGTGGTCGGGCGTTACGTTGAGCAAGATTGCGATTTCGGCTTTAAACTTGTACATATTGTCGAGCTGGAAGCTGCTAAGCTCGATTACATAGTAGTCGTAATTGTTTTCGGCTACTTGCAGGGCAAAGCTCTTGCCTACGTTTCCAGCAATGCCGACATTTAGTCCTGCGTCCTTGAACGTTTTATATATTAATTCTGTCGTTGTTGTTTTTCCATTACTTCCTGTGATGCACACTTTTACCGCGTTGGTGTACCGGGCGGCGAATTCTATTTCTGAAATAACCGGCGTGCCCTGCGCTACGAGTTTTTTGATTAGAGGCGCGTCGTTTCTGATGCCGGGACTCTTGATAATTTCGTCGGCAGAGAGTATTTTTTCCTCTGAATGCTGACCTTGTTCAAAGCTGATGCTATATTTTTTAAGATCTTCGATATAATTTTCCTTGATTTTGCCACAATCGGACACAAACACGTCGAAACCTTTTTTCTGCGCCAGAATGGCGGCTCCGATTCCGCTTTCGCCTGCTCCGAGTATTACAATTTTTTGTGCCATGTCTATCTTATTTTTAATGTTATCACTGAAATTACTGCCAAAATGATGGCGACTATTATGAACCGGGCCACTATCTTGGGTTCGGGGATTCCTTTTTTCTGATAATGATGGTGCAACGGCGCCATGAGAAACAGGTGCATACCGCAGCCGTATTTTTTGAGCGTCCTCTTGAAATACCATACCTGAGCCATCACGCTGACGTTTTCCACCAAGAAAATTCCGCAGAAAATAGGTATAAGCAGCTCTTTGCGCACCAGGATTGCCAGCACGGCGATGATTCCGCCGATGGTGAGGCTGCCGGTGTCGCCCATGAATATCTGCGCGGGGTAGGCGTTGTACCAAAGGAAGCCGATGGTTGCGCCTATGAACGCCGAGGCGAAGACCACAAGCTCGCCGATGCCGGGCAGGTACATGATTTTGAGGTATTGCGAGAATATGGCGTTGCCCGACACGTAGGCGAACACCAAAAGCGTGGCAGCCGACACCGCCGAAGTGCCAGATGCAAGTCCGTCAAGTCCGTCGGTCATGTTGGCTCCGTTCGAAACTGCTGTGATTATGAATGTTACCACAATGATGAAAATTATCCATCCTACCCACGGATACTGGTCGCTGTCGATAAAGAAGGCTATCTTGGAGTAGTCGAACTCGTTGTCTTTGACAAACGGCAGTGTGGTTTTGAGCGGACACGCGCTTGCGAGAGTGTCGGGACTCAGGTATATTGCCATGCCTACCACTATGCCGAGAAATATCTGTGCGGCAAGTTTCGCACGGCTGTTAAGTCCGTCCTTGTTTTTCTTGAACACCTTTATATAATCATCCATGAAACCTATTGCGCCGAGCCAGACGGTGGTGAAAAGCAGCAATAATATATATGGGTTGCTGAGTTCGGCAAACAAAAGCACGGGTATTATTATTGCGGCGATTATCATTATTCCGCCCATGGTGGGAGTTCCTGTTTTTTGTTTCTGACCGTCTAAGTAGAGGTCGCGTACCGATTCTCCTATCTGGCGGCGTTTCATGTATTTGATAAACCGCTTGCCGAATATCATGGTGATAAGTAGCGATGTTATAACTGCCATTGCCGAGCGGAAGGATATGTAGTTGAACAATCCCGAGCCGGTAACGCCGAATTCCTGAAGATATTTGAACAGATAGTATAGCATTATTTATTGTTGTTTAGAAGTTCTAATTGTTGTGAAACTATTTCTTTGTCGTCAAAATGCGATTTTACACCCATAACGTCCTGATATGTTTCGTGACCCTTTCCGGCGATTAAGATTATGTCACCTTTCTGGGCGGCAAAACATGCTGCCTGGATGGCTGCGCGGCGGTCGGTGATTTTGATTGCGCCCGAACGGAGCGCGGGTGTGTCCAGTCCGGCAAGCATATCGTCGATAATGGCGTCGGGATCTTCGGTGCGCGGATTGTCGGACGTGAGGATAGTCTTGTCGGAATATTGTACGGCGATTTTTGCCATGAGGGGGCGTTTGCTCTTGTCGCGGTCGCCTCCGCAGCCGCATACGGTGATGATTTTCTGTCCTTTTACACGGATCTGCTGGATGGTTTTGAGAACGTTTTCCAAAGCGTCGGGCGTGTGGGCATAGTCTACTATGGCGGTAATTCCTCCGTTGTTGACAATATCGAAACGTCCGCGAACCGAGTGCAACCCGCTCAATGCTGTGAGCACGTCGTCGGGTTGCTGACCGAGCAGGACGGCAGAGCTGTATACAGCCAAAATGTTGTAGGCGTTGAACTTGCCCGGCAGAAATGTCCACATCTCCTTGCCGCAGATATTGAGCAGCATACCTTCGAAATTGCTCTCGAGGATTGATGCGTGGAAGTCGGAATTGGTTTTAAGTCCGTAGGTCTTTACCACGGCTTTGGTGTTCTGAACCATTACCATACCGTTTTTGTCGTCGGCGTTGGTTAGCGCGGAGGCTGTTTTGGGCAGCTGGTCGAAAAACATCTTTTTGGCTTTGATGTACTCCAAGAAAGTCTTGTGGTAGTCGAGATGGTCGAGAGTGATGTTTGAGAATATTCCAAGGCGGAAGCTTAGTCCGCTGATACGTTTCTGTACTATAGAGTGCGAGCTAACCTCCATAAAGCAGTACTGACATCCGGCTTGAACCATCTCTGCCATAAGCCGGTTGATGGTGATGGGGTCGGGTGTGGTCTGTGTGGCGGGATAAATGGTGTCGTTGATTCGGTTTTCGACGGTGGAGAGCAGCCCCGCCTTGAAACCGAGTGCCAAAAACAGCTTGTAAAGCAGTGTGGCTGTTGTGGTTTTGCCGTTAGTGCCTGTAACGCCGGCGAGGGTGAGACGCTCCGACGGACGGCCGTAAAATTCTGACGCAATTTTGCCCAAAGCGTCGGCTGTGTCGTCCACTACTACAAAAACAGCCTCTTTGCCAGAATCTTCGGGAATGTGCGAGCATATCACAGCCGAAACACCTTGCTTAACGGTGTCGGCGATGAACTTGTGTCCGTCGGTCTTGGTTCCTTCCACGGCGATAAAGCACATTCCGGGGGCGGCTTTGCGCGAGTCGGCGGTGATGCCGGTTATTTCAGCTTCGGTGCTGCCGTTAATCTCTTTGGCTTTGATGCTTTGTATTAGTTGGGCGAGTTTCATAGCTTAGTAGTATTATGTTATCCTAATTCGATTGTGATTTTCATGTTTTTTGATACTTGTGTGTCGGGCGCGATGCTTTGCCTGATGACGGTGCCGTGTCCTATTACCGAAACCTTGATGTTAAGGCGTCGGAGCAGGAAGAGGGCGTCGCGCAGTCCCATTCCCTTTACATCCGGGACGGTGCCGTGCTGCGGGGTGTATTCGTGAATGTTGAGCTTGCGGTTGCTGCCCGGCTCGGAGCGCACCCATGCGGTGTTGGATTTTTCCACGTCGTTGACCTCGACGCGGAGCGCCGAGAGTACGCGGTCGAGAACCACCCTGCTGCCTATGCGGGTCTGCGGCACGGTGGGAGTGTCGTCTAACTTGGCAAGGTCGAACTCCTTGCGCTGCATATCGTAGTCGCTGGTGTATATCTTGTCGGCTATCTCCTTAAATACGGGCGCAGCCACGCGGTTGCCATATATGGAGCCTTCGGGTTCGTAGATGACCACTATGCAGGAGTATTTGGGACGGTCGGCTGGAAAATATCCGGCGAATGAGGCTTGGTGCTTGTCGGTTTTTTTCTTGCCCTCGAACACCTGTGCCGTGCCGGTCTTGCCGGCTATGAGGTATTTGTTAGACTTTATGTTCTGTCCTGTGCCGTTTTCGACAACGCTGATGAGCATCTTCTGGACTTTTTTGAGGGTTGCCTCGCTGCATATCGAGGGGTTGATGACTTCGGTTTCAAATTCGTGCCTTGTTTCGCCGTAGAGCATTACCGATTCGAGCATCTGGGGACGTACCATCACACCGTTGTTGGCCACGGCGTTGTAGAGCGTGAGTGTCTGTATGGGAGTAACTTTGAGCTCGTAGCCGATGGCTGTCTGCGGGAGCGACGCCTTAGACCATCCTGGCTGTCCCGGGTAGTTGATGAACGGCGACCTTTCGCCCGGAAGCTTTATGCCGCACTTCTTGTTGATGTTCATGTTGTAAAGCCGGTCGATAAAGTAGTTGGGGCTGCGCGGATTCTTGCGGTTGTTGAGCCTCGGATCGGCGTATACAAAGTCGGAATTGTCGAAAGCGTTGATGACCATGATGGCGAATCCGATGTTTGACGAGTGCGCAAACACGTCGTTTACGGTGAGCTTTCCCATTCCGCCCTTGTGGTCGTCGGAGATGGGGTTGATGTTGGGAGCTATCTGTAGCACGCCGTTGCCGGTGTCGATGGTGTCGTTGATGTCGTATGCGCCTGATTCCAAGATGTCGATCATCGAGGCGAGTTTGAACGTGGAGCCGGGCTCGGAGCATCGTCCTATGGCGTGAATGTAGTCTTCACGGTATTTGCCTGTTACCGAATCGCGCGAGAGGTTAATCATAGCGCGTATTTTGCCTGTAGCCACCTCCATTACCACGGCTGTGCCGCATTTGGCTTTGTATTGCTGGAGCTGCTTGAGCAGGCTTTTCTCGGTGATGTCCTGAATGTTGAGGTTGATTGTGGACACAATGTCGCAGCCGGGCTCCATCAGCGAGTCGTCCCACATGTTGTAAGGCACAAAGTCGCCGCTTGAGAGCTTGTGCTCGGTCTGGATGTATTTGTTGCCCTTGAGATACTCGTTGTAAGCCGCCTCCATGCCTTTGGTGTAGTTGTTGGCCGAGTCGGGAGTGCCTATTGTGCGCCTGATCATCAGGTTGTCGATTATCTGGCGTTTGTATTCGGTTTTTTTGATAAAGCCCGACTTGTTTTTGCTCATGCAGAAAATCGGGAACTTGCTCATGGCGTTGAGTGTCTCAACCGAAATGTTGGTCTTTACCTTGTAGTATCTTTTTCCGTTTTTTTGTGCGTCGATAAATGCCTGACGGTATTGCTCCTTGGGCTGGTCTTGGAAATATGCGCTCATGCAGCCTGCGAGGGTGTCCACATATTTGAGAAATGTGTCGCGTTTAACCACCTGCAAGTCCCAGTATGCCGAGCAGATGGGCAGCGACGCCGCGAGGTAGTATCCGTCTGACGACAGTATGTCGCCCCGTTTGGTGTATTTGGTTTCGTTGCGGACGGTTTTCATCTTCTCTTCCCACTCTTCGGAATGTACTTGCAGCCTGATAATCTGTATTACCACCGCTATTGCTATGCCGATGATTACAACGTAGATGAAAAACATCTTGTATATTATATTCTTCTTTATGTCGTTTGCTTGTTCCATGTAGTTGATTTTTTTGCAGTTTGACTACATATTGCTGGTGTTGCGGCGGTGAATCTGCTGCCAGTGCTGCCTGAATAGCAGCATTTCGTTTTTGAGCGAGTCGGGCCGGCGGTATTTGGTAACTATCAAGTACTGCGCCGGTTCTTTGCGCTCGTGTATTCCGAGCGCCTGGCTTTCCACACGCTGCGCCACTTCGGTTTCCTTGCAGAATTTGGCGAGCTCGTTTGTTATTATTATCGCCTGTCCTTTTGTGTCCTCGATTTTTTTGGTGAGCGAGGCTATCTGCGAGAGGTCGTATTCCACGGCGTTGTTAAAAATTGTTACGCCTATGCTTACTCCTACTATGAACATGAATGGCTGGAGAATCTTGCGTATGAGCTTAGTTACAGGTGGATGCTTGCTGTTGATAAGCTGCAGGAACGTGAGCTCCTGCTCGGGCTCTTCGGTGTCTTCGCCCTCGCCAAAATCTCCTTCGGGAAACTCGTCGCTGCCGGGAAGCTGCGTGTTGCCTAACTCGGCGTCGTATGAGCTGTTGAGCGAGGTTTCGTTGTCGTACATCATCCGGTTTGAGAACGGATCGTCGATTTCTTTGCCGGTTTCGCTTATGCCAAAAGCCGACATGTCGGGGAAGGCTCCGTTTTGCGACACACGGTCGTATGCCTCGTTGAGATGCTCCTCCTCATGGCCTAACACAGGCGGCTGCTGCTGATTGTCGATGTCGTTGCTGATGTCAATGTCGGTATCCAATAGAAAGTCGTTTGTCATAACCTTGTAGTTTATTGAGTAGTAAGTACGTTTTTCTGTGCTATGCGCAGTTTTGCGCTGCGGGAACGGGGGTTGGAGTCGAGTTCCTGCTGTGAGGGGGTTATTACCTTCCTGTTGACCGCCGCAAAGGGGGCTATGATGTTGCCGTATACGTCTTTTTGTTCTATTCCTTGTAAATTTCCAGCTTTGATAAAGTTTTTTACGGGACGGTCTTCGAGGGAATGGTAGGTCATTATTACCAGGCGCCCTCCGTCGGCTACGGCGTCGGGTGTGGAGAGCAGAAACTCCTCGAGCACGTCGATTTCGCCGTTTACCTCTATGCGGAGGGCTTGAAAGAGGGTAGCAAGATATTTGTTGCGGTCGTGAGCGGGTATGCATGCGCCGGCGGCCTCTATCAGGTGCGCGGTGGTGAGTATGCTGTGGCTGCCGCGGTATTTTACAATGTTCTGGGCGAGCTTGTAGGCGTTTTTGATTTCGCCATATTCGGCAAAGACCTCTCTGAGCTGCTGCTCGGTGTAGGTGCTGAGCAATGCCGATGCTGTAAAGTCTGACTTCTGGTTCATGCGCATGTCGAGCGGCGAATCTTCAAAGCGGAACGAGAATCCGCGCGCGGCGTCGTCGAAATGGTGGCTCGATACGCCGAGGTCTGCTATTATGCCGTCGGCCTTGACGTTTTCTAACTGAAGAAAGTTGGCGAAATATCTGAAATTGGTCTGATAAAAGGTGATTCTCGGGTCGTCGGGAAGATTTTTAGCAGCGTCGGCATCTTGGTCAAAAGCGATTAAACGGCCTTTGCTGCTCAGGTGCTGTAATATAGCTTTAGAATGGCCACCTCCGCCGAAAGTGACGTCAACATAAATGCCGTCGGGGTTGATATTCAGCCCTTCGATGCACTCTTGCAACATTACCGGTATGTGATAGTTAGTGTCCATCCTAATTTTATGTTAATTAATATTATGCAAATGTAAAAAAAAATTATATTCCAACTAAGTTTCCAAGAATTTTTTCCGCTAATTGTGCAAAATTTTCTGCAGACGGGTGGCTTTTGTCATACTCTTCTTTCGACCATATCTCTATTTTGGTGTCGAGACCAAGCACGCAGATGTCGTTTTGCAGGTTAACAACCTGCACCAGACGTTTGGGAATCACCATGCGGTTGTTAGAGTCAAGCGCGCATTCGGCTGTGTCTTTAAAAAATTCGCGGAGAAAAATATTGTGTTCGCGGTTAAAAGGGTTGAGGTTTTTGCGGATGGTTTCTACCTGACGTTCCCATTCGCCTTTGGTAACGACGGTGAGACATGGCGCGTAGATGTCTTTTTTGATTACAAAGGTAGCCTGACCCTCTTCGCCCGCCTGCTGCAGCAGCGAGGACGGAAAGAGGAATCTGCCTTTGGCATCGAGCTTTACGTCAAAATCTCCTGTAAAAACCGTCATAATTTCTTCCTTTAATTTGACAATCCAAAATTATGTGGTTTTTTTGAATTACGCAACCACTTTTTGCCACTTTTTGCCACTTAATGCCTTCAATTTTTGCACAGCGATTGTGGATAAGTTGTGGATAATATATTACAACACCTTTTGCAATAGGTATTTGCGTTATCAACATCATGTTGATAACCATGTTTTCTCCGACGGTTTCCGTCAAGACGATTTTGTTTCCTGATGGAAAAGATAAAAATATTTGTTTTCTTTGCTCCCGGTTACACCTTATATATATATTATAAATATGGACAACAATTCGCTTCCGCAAGACCCCGCCATGCTGCTGAGTTTTGTAAATATGAAACTTCGCGACCAATACCCTTCGTTCGACGCCATGTGCGACGATATGGACTTGGACAAATCCTTTATTGTGGACACACTCTCCGCCGCCGGCTTTGAATACAGCGAGGAAGGAAATAAGTTTTGGTAGGATTGTAATCTTGATATTGCAATTTTGGGGTAAAATTGTCAGGTGGAGATTGCAATTTTGATAGAAAAAGGCGTGGCATTAAAACATACCACGCCTTTAAACTTATTACAACCTGATTGTTAATCGGTTTTTGATGCGTTTGTGGCATCCTTTTTTTCATCGTCAGCCGCGTTGGGCGAGCCTTTCTGCGAGAACTGCAAAGTGGACGCAATATCATAGTATAGAATCCCCTCGGTGCGTTTAACAAGCAATTGTTTGGCATCTTTGTCGGATGTGTTGTCGTAGTCGCCTATTCTGTTGCGGTAAAGCATCTCCTCGCGTTTTAGCATCTGGGCGCAGTAGCGCATTATGTTCCAACGACTCTGTGTCTGTTGGAGTTTGTCAACGCCTGCCAATATAGCAATGATTGCGGCAATTATCGCGCTGGCTATACTGCCTATGTGACAATTGCTCAATTCAGTAAAGGAAGTGTCTATTACTGTTATTATCGGTATTATAGCACCGAGAATAATAATCCATGTCTGATACCTGAGGTATCGGTTACGGTATCCGTCGGCGCGGTTGTCGTAATACTCCATTTCGTGTTTCAGACGAGTGGCGATGTAGTTTTCGGCGTTGAACCGCTCATGCTCGTCGGTTTTGGTATTGAGGGTTGGTTTGTCGGTTTCGGATGTTTGCGTATTGTCCATGGCGGTTAGTCTTCGTAATAGATTTCGTATGTGTATTCGCTAACTCCGTCTCTTGAATCTGTCTGTTTATGCGTAATCTTTGTCAGATAATCCCCGTCGTAGGTGTAGGTATATTCGTGGAGTTCGGTTCTATTTGACTCTTGCCCATCATCTCTTTTCATTTTATAAATGGAGCTAATTGAGGTTGGCAGGTTTTTGCATCTTTTGCCGCAGCAACCTGGATATAGATCTAAGTAACATATTATGGGTACTATGTCTACATTGAGATTGTTGAGTTTGTTGCCGTAAGTAAGTGTTGTGTTTTCATCATCAATATCTTCTTTATTATCATACTTCTCGACGTCATGGTCGATATAGGAAGTAATATTGCCATCAGTGACAGTGTATTCTATATTTTCTGTACCTTCTGTGTCGTACCATTTCTGTGATTTAATGTAGCCATCGGAGGTATATGTGTATTCTTCTCCTTTGTTACCTGAATTTGAAGACACAAACCTACCGTTTTCAACATTGATTATTAGTGTATTTTCTCCGTTATCGTAAACACAAACGCATTTGTCCTCAGTATATGTGTAAGTGGTTATGTCACTGTACTTGCCATCTTTTTCGGTATACGAAGTGATTCTTCCTTCTGCATCAAAAAGATAGGTGTCGCCGTAGTACTCCTCACGGCCTACATAATTCTTCACAATCTTTACCACCTTTTTCGGCAGTATGCCGTCCTGTTTTGTGGTTTCGCCGCCGGGGTTGCTGTCGTCGTCTTTTTTGCAGCCGGTAAGTACGAATGAGGCTGCGAGAATTGCCAAAAGGCTGAAATTTAATAACTTTTTCATGTTTTTAAGTGTTTTGTTTCCGTCTGCGGACTGGGACGGAGTTATATAAAAAAGAAAGCGCAGACCGCATATACTTTCAATTTTCATTGTATCTGGTTTCAGAGGTCGTGAGAATTACCTTAGGACAAAGATACAATTACAGCAGTCTACGCCTATACCATAGGCGATACCGCTATGCATCCTCTTGTCCTATCAAAAATTTCTCACGTTTCTGAAACCAAGAAAAGCATAACGCTTCCTAAAAAAATCTTATGTCGGATGGCGGGTGTGTAGAGCCGGACATCCGTAGCAAATGTACGGAAAGTTTTTGGGATGGAGAATAATTTTGGAGAAAAAATTTGCGTTTGTTTTTGCAAATCTTTTATTATATTTGCGGAAAAATCAAAACTTGCATCTATGTCGAAATACCTTGACCCGAAAGCCGATTTGACGTTCAAAAAAATCTTTGGGCAGCACAAACACCTTGTCATGAGCCTTTTGAACGCGCTCCTTCCACTGCCCGACGGTATGGAAATCAGGAGCGTTGAATACCTCTCTAACGAGAACATCCCCGATAATCCGGGCAAGAAGTATTCGATAGTTGACGTGTTTTGTACCGACAACTACGGTCGCAGGTTCATCGTGGAGATGCAGTCGTTCTGGAATAACGAGTTTTTTGCCCGCACCCTGTTCAACGCCGCCACAGTTTACTCCAAACAGCTGCAGAAGGGCATGTCGTTTGGCGACTTGAAGAATGTTTACGCGCTGAGCCTTGTTAACGACAAGGGCGCGTTCGACTACGGCGACACCGAGTATGTTCAAGAGTATTACCTCGCCAACAAGAATCATCCCGATGACAGACGCACCGAACTATCGATGGTGTTTATAGTCCTTCCCAACTACAAGCCCCAAAACCGCGCCGAGAAAAAGATGCACGACCTGTGGCTTAAATTCCTTACCGAAATCGATGAGAACACCACCGACGCCGACCCCGAGCTCATTGCGAACAAAGACACGAACGAGGCGTTGGAGATATTGAAGACTTCGGCGTTTACCGATGGTGAACTACTTGCATACGAGAAATACTGGCTCGATGTCAGCACCGAGAAATCCGCACTCCAACGCGAACGTGCCGAGGGACGCGAGGAGGGACGCGAGGAGGGACGCGCCGAGGGCGAACAACAAACATTAATCTCACTTGCCCGTCAGATGAAGGCTGACAATGTGCCGGTGGATGTTATTATGAAGTATTCTAAACTAACAAGTGAACAGATAGAACAACTTTGAACATACAGATTTTATTGATATACAAAAAAACACTCCCGAAAGCAAAACTGCCATCGGGAGTGTTTTTTTGCGTTATAGATATGTATTACCTTATCTTCTGTATTATCTCCGCGCCGAGTTTGAGACCCTCGATGTTGGCGGGGATGAGTTTGTGGTGACGTTCGGGGAGGGATTTTTTGAGACCTGCCTCCACGTTTTCGAGCGATACTATCGGGTTTACTTTGAGGTAGCCGCCGAGAACTATCATATTGAATATCTTGTTCATATTCTTTTCTGATGCTGCTTTGGCTGCCTGCACAAGGTATACGCTGATGTCTTTGCGCGACGGGGGAACGGAGATGCCGTTGTCGTCGTAGATAAGTGTGCCGCCGGGTTTTACCATAGGCTCAAACTTGTCGAGACTCTGTTGGTTGAGTATTATGGCGGTGTCGTATGCGCTGAGGATGGGCGACGAAATGCGTTCGTTGCTGAGTATTACGGTAACATTGGCTGTTCCGCCGCG
>JAFYFR010000007.1 GCA_017543645.1 Bacteroidales bacterium | reverse complement strand
GGCAAGATTATTTACAGCCTCAACGGGGTAGGCTATTCGGATGACATTCCTACCGCCACAGATGCCGGTGAATACACAGTATATTATCAGGTTTTAGGCAACGATAACTACATCGGCGCAGGTGTCAGAAGTGTAAAAGCATCCATCGCCAAACAGACAATCACCTTTGCCCAAGCTCCCGAGGCTGTTGAAGGCCTCGTTTATTCAGGAGAAGCACAGGCCCTTGTAACGGCGGGAACGGCATCGGCTGGCAAGATTATTTACAGCCGAGACGGAATATCCTATTCGGAGGCAGTTGCTACCGCCACAGATGCCGGCGAATACACTGTATATTACAAAGTTAACGGTGATGATAATTGCAACGGAACTGATACTAAAACCATAAAAGTTGGAATCAACAAAGCGCAAAGCAAGCTTACAACCACACCGGCAGCGATTTCTGGCCTTGTTTACAACGGCAAGGCACAAGCTCTGGTAACAGCGGGAGAGTCTACTTTTGGCAAAATACTTTACAGCATCGACGGAAGCAGCTACACAGCAGACATTCCCACTGTCGTCAGCACCGGCGAATACACCGTATATTACAAAGTGGAAACTGCCGACAATTACGATGGCATAGAGCCCAAGAGCATAACGGTTTCGATTACCGACAATAAGACAGCTTACGCCGTTATCGACAACGGCACGGCGACATTCTATTTCAACGACGCCAAACCCGCTGACGCTTTGCCCCTGCGGAACGGATCTGACGACAATAATTGGAACTCCGACATCCGCTCGTCAATCACCAAGGTGGTTTTCGACGAATCTTTCAAGGGTTACAAGCCTTATAAAACTTCATCTTGGTTCTGGGGATTTTCCGACCTAACAGAAATATCGGGCATGGAAAACATCAACACCGAAGATCTGGAATACATGGACGAAATGTTCCAATTCTGCGACAACCTCAAATCGGTAGACCTTTCGGGCTTTAATACCGCCAAGGTAACCGACATGACACGCCTGTTCTGGGGATGCGGCAACCTCGAATACGTAATAGCAGGCGAGGGTTGGAACACATCTGCCTTGAAAAAATCTACCGGCATGTTCGAAGACTGCTTCAAAATCCACGGCGGCAAAGGCACGGCTTATAATGCGGATTATACCGACGCCACCTACGCACGTACCGACGGCGCAGACACTCCCGGCTATTTCACCCAGCAGGGCGAGCCTGTTTTCCATAAAGCTATTGTTGCAATAGAAGTCAGCGCATCGCCCGAAATTGAATACACCGAAGGCGACGAGTTTTCGGCAGACAATGGCAAGCTGACAGTCAAATACAACGACAGCACAACCGAAACAATCGACCTCTCTGCCGCCACCATTACCGGCTACGACAAAACAAAAACCGGCGAACAGACTCTGAAAATTGAATACCAGGGCGCGGAAACATCACTGAGCGTTACCGTAAAGGAGAAAACCCCCACCCCAGTATCAGCCATAGCCGATAAGCAAGATATAAATGTCTGGTCGTATAACCACACCTTATATATTAACGCACCCGCCGGCACAGGATATAAAATCATCGACCTCAGCGGACGTGTCTTAAAAACCTCTGCCACAACATCCACACGCGAGGAAATAAGCATAAACAACACCGGGGTAGTGATTGTTATTATTAACGAAAAGGCTTTTAAAGTAGCTCTATAACCGATTTTGGGGTGCATCAGCCCTTTTGAAATTGCGGAAGTGTCCGTGCAAGGCTGCACGGACACTTTTTTTTTGCGGAACTACCCGTGCAAGCTAAATTAGGTACTTTTGCAATGAAATAACAATAAAATCGGTTTTTCGGTCGAACACTTTGCGGTGCGGAGCGGCAAACCTGACACGGAGAGCGACATCACGGTAGGAGGAAGAGCTTCCAGCAACAGCTTTTTGCGATGAATCCACCACATAATCCAAGCACGACATCTTGACTGTTACCGTCAACGCCTCAAAAAAGTTGTCGGCCTTGTAGTCTGTTACTTGAATATCATTAATTTCCACACCTTTTACTATCGACACTAAGCCTTTTTCACTAAGACAGTTGTGACGATATTTAAACATATTTACAACATTCGACGAGAGGGTACATTTCAAAGGTCTGCTCCAGCCGGCGTTTTCAAAATTCCTCCAAAGCGAAAGAAACCAAGGAGCGGCGGTGTTACGGCAAAACTGTTCGAACCCCGAGAACTCGCCACGGTGATAGTTGCGGAACATTGTCTCCAAGTCTTTGATATTGCTTACACTGTTGCTGTGAGCCGGAGCGTCCGACAGCTCATCAAAAAAGGTCTTGACACTATTGCTCAACCTCACCGTGGATACAATGCTGATAGAAGCCACCTTCCAGTCGTTGCAGAAACCGCTGAAAGAGCCGAGCGGTTCGGGCTGAGGGGGCGAAGTGTAACGGCGGCCGCGGCAAAAGAGCCACCTTTCGATGGATTTTTCTCGGTGCGAGAGAACCTCCGACGAAGGACGCACTTCGGAAACGTAGCTGGATACAAACTCCAGCACAATGTAAACCATGTCTTTCTCGGTGCGGATGTCGTAAAGCGAAACCGAATCTATCACCACATTGCTGCAAACAAAGTTGCTGTTATCGTTAAGTTCAAAATTGAAAAACGACTGGACAGTCTTGACTGTTTTAAGTCCGAGGTTCTGATGATAGTTAACAAACAGCAACGAGGCAAAATCTACAAAGCTAACTTGCGAGAAATTAGGGTCTTGCGATTTGATGTTACTCATACCCGTTACCACGGCGATACGTTTAAGAGCGGAGTTTTGCTTAGTAGGTGTCGACACAATCACATTGCCGTCGGCATCGCCGCCCGCGCCGCGCCATTTTACCAGCACAGCAGCCAGCACCGCCACAATTACCACAGTGTACAATACAGCGGTGGGATGCGATACCACAAAGCCTTCCATCTGACACCGCACAACAGCCGACAACAATTCCGATGTGAATATTCCGCACATTTTAAAGCCTTATTTTTACCCCAAAGATAATAAAAAAACTGTTACATCTTCAAAAATTGACAAAAACGAACAACAGGATTTATAAAAAAACGGTTTCGGTATTGGTAAGTTTCACGGTTATTTTGTAATTTTGGGCACTTTTTTAACGAAAGCATTTTTTAATAACATAAACATTTCTACAATGAAGACAGTAGGAGAAAAAATCAAGGGGCTGCGCGAACTTAAGAAAATCAGCCTTGAAGAGGTTTCCGCACGTAGCGGACTCGAAGTCAACCAGATACAGCAAAT
>JAFYFR010000057.1 GCA_017543645.1 Bacteroidales bacterium | reverse complement strand
GCAGATTGGAAACTACCTAACATCGGTATCAAACGCCTCTGGTTTACCAAAGAGGCTAAACGCGACGACGGATTTTTCCGCAGCCGCAGAATATATTTCGGCACACTCCACAATTTCGACTATCCCAAAATGTTTTTTGAAACAGTTCAGGACAAAAAGCCGAAACTCATTGCCGACACTTGCGTTGTGCCCAACGTGCTGACAATGAAAAACGAAGCCCGTGCCACTATACTCCTTAAAAATAAAACCTCGTGCGATGCTGGAAATTTCCTCCTTACTGTTCGTGCAGGTGTTAAAAACTCGTTTAAACTGAGCAAAGATGCCACCATGCCACCCATCAACAAGGCTCTTTGGTACAGAGAATCAGTAGTTTGTCTTGATACAATTGTTTGGTTTGTGGGGGCAGATTTGGATATTCATTTCAACGACCGCTTAAATATTCTTGTAGATGCCGACTTTTACTCCGTAGACTGGGGCGTAAAGGCTTGGAGCGGCGAAAACAAAGTTTTTCTTTACGGCTATTGCGGACAAAACCGTAAAATATTGGCTCAGGCTGGTTTCAAAGTGGCTTACGGCACTGTCTTTGGCGAATTTAAAACCTTGCTTTTGCCCATGATCGACATCTCGTATTTCTTTGAACCCAAAAAATCTCGCGACAAAGGATTGTTTGGCAAGAAGATGTATTAATGCAGATTTTAGGGCTACACCGTTAACATTTTTTAATTTTTGGCGTTTAATTTGCACAGAAACAAACATCGACAACATTATAAAAGTCAAATTATGAAAAAAAAATCTTTATTAGTGGCAAGTATCATTGCCTTAGCCGGAAACGCTTTTGCCGGCGGTTATCTTACAAACACCAACCAAAGTATCTATTTTCTCCGAAATCCTGCCCGTGATGCCGCTATTGGTATCGACGGCGTTTACTACAACCCCGCAGGTGCTGCTTTCTACAACGAAGGATTCCATATTCAGTTCAACTGGCAGAATGCTCATCAAAAACGAGATTCATACGCTCAATACGGGCAGTTGTTTGCTCTAATCTCTGACGATAGGACAAACAAGTTAGACTTCGGCCGTGAGTATACTGGTCGCGTAGATGTTCCTATCCAACCCTCTTTGTTCGCCCTATATAATACAGGCGATTGGAGTTTTCAATTTGGATTCGGATTTATCGGCGGCGGCGGCGCTTGTGAGTACGAGCACGGCGTAGGACAGTTTGATGCTCTCGTTGGCAGTATGGGTATGAAGAGTTTCGCACAACTGGGTTATCCCTTTGGCGGATATTCGCTCAATCCTTATGTAAAAGGAACTCAGTATTTTATGGGATTCACACTTGCAGCCGCACGTAAACTTACCGAAAATCTCAGCCTTTCGCTCGGCGTGCGTGGTATCTACGAAACCGCAAAATACGAAGGCTCTATAAAAGACATCAAGTTTATGGTTGCAGGATTGAATCAGGAAGTTCCCAATCCTAACGGCGACTATATCCTTGACTGCTCGCAAAAAGGATTTGGTATCGCTCCCATCATCGGTCTCGACTGGAAGGCTGCCGAATGGGTGAACATCGCTGCCAAATTTGAGTTCAAGACAAAGATCGACGCCAAAACAGATGCCAACAACAACGATGCTTTCAACGCATTGGCAGGCACTAATCCCGCTTTCACCAAATTTACAGATGGCGCAGAAGAACCGCTCGACGCTCCTTCTATTGCCACTATTGGCGCACAGTTCACTCCTATGGAAAAACTCCGCTTGGATGTCGGCTACCACATCTACTTTGATATGGACACCAGACAGTGGACAAAAGATATGGTTGGAAACACCAACGAGATTCTTTTTGGCGCAGAATACGACATCAACGAGATGTTTGAAGTTTCGGCAGGATTCCAAAAGACTATGCCCGACCAAACAGATTCTAACCTTTCGGATATGTCGTTCTCGCTTCCAAGCTACTCTTACGGATTAGGTGTAGGCGTAAGACTTTCTCCTGCGGTAAAACTCAACGTCGCATATTTCAGAACAGTTTACGAAGATTACACCAAAACCGTTCCCGATGTGTCGGTTACAACCTACAGCCGTACCAACTACGTAATAGGTGCCGGCATCGACATTAGTTTCTAAGCACAAGATATTTATGATGTTTTAATAAAAAAGGGATGTCCGCGTTGGACATCCCTTTTTTTATGCTATGTTAGCAGATTACATCATCATTTTAATAAGCCTTGCAAGAGTGCTGCGGAGTTCTTTGCGCTGCACAATGTAATCTAAGAAACCGTGCTCCAAAAGAAATTCGCTACTCTGGAAACCTTCAGGAAGGTCTTTGCCGGTAAATTCGCGGATAACTCGCGGACCAGCAAAACCAATCAACGCACCGGGCTCTGCCATATTGATGTCGCCAAGCATTGCAAACGATGCCGAAACACCGCCGGTTGTGGGGTTGAGCATTACCGAAATGTAGGGAAGTTTTGCGTCGCTCAATTGGGTAAGTTTGGCAGAGGTTTTTGCCATCTGCATAAGCGAAAACGCACCTTCCATCATACGTGCGCCACCGCTACGGCTCATTATTACAAGCGGGAAACCGTTTTTGATACAGTAGTCAACACTGCGGGCAATTTTTTCGCCCACTACCGAACCCATTGAACCGCCGATAAACTCAAAGTTCATACAGTCGATTACCACATCGTGACCTTCAATTTTGCCAGTGGCGGCGGTAATTGCATCGTGCAAGTTGGTAGACTTGATAGCTTGCTCTATGCGGTCGGTGTATTTTTTACGGTCGGTAAAGTGGAGCGGGTCGCCACTCTTGATATTGCCGAAGAGTTCGGTGTATTGAGCATCGTCGAAAAGCATATTGAAATACGCCTCGGTAGAGATACGCTCGTGATATCCGCAATCGGGACACACGCCGAGATTCTCTTGATGATCGTCGGTGGTAATAATTTTTTTGCACTGTGGACATTTGTACCACAGGCCTTCTTTAATTTCCTTTTTGTCTTTGGTTTCAGTATTGATACCTTGTTGTAAACGATTAAACCATCCCATTTTTCGATAAGTTTAAGACACCCTACTGCCGAATTCCGTTCCGCATTTCGGGTGTCGTAGTTTGCCGCAAAGGTAAGTATTTTTATTAATAACAAAAAAATTTATTTTACCTCAATTGTAGTTTTCCATTTTATATCCTTGTTGGCGCTTGATGTGGCCACCCAAATATCAAACGAACCTTTTTCGAGCACTTCTACATCGTTGAGACCATAAAATTTGAGTTGCGATACAGGAATTGATATTTCTACACTCTCGCTACCGCCTTTTTGCAAGAACACTTTTTTGAATCCTTTCAGTTCTTTGATAGGACGTGTAATGCTGCCCACAAGGTCGCGCACATATACCTGAGCCACTTCGGCACCGTCGCAGTTGCCTGTGTTTTTTAAGGTGAACGACACCTTTATAATATCGTTTTCGGAGGTAAACTCGGTTTGGTTGATTTTAAAATCTGAAAATTCAAAATCGGTGTAACTCAATCCGAAACCAAAATCAAAGAGAGGACCAAATCCGGTGTCGAGCATGTACGATGTGCATCCAAGCGATGTTTGTCCAGCCTCGGCAGGTATGTCGTCTAAGAGAATCTCGTGACCAGAAGCAGGACGGCCGGTGTTGTTCTGATTGTAGTACACAGGTATCTGTCCCGCATTTTTGGGAAAGCTTACAGGAGTCTTGCCCGAAGGAGAAACCTTGCCCGAAACCAGGTTGACAAGTGCCTCGCCGCCCATTGTGCCGGGGTGGAACATATAGAGCACGGCGTCGCAGTTTTTGAGGTCGTCGGTGATGGTGAGCGGACGTCCTGCCATAATGACCGAAATCACAGGTTTGCCAGCCTGCTTTAATGCGGCAAGCAGTGCCGACTGCGCGCCTTGGAGGTTGAGGTTGCTGAGGCAGTGAGCCTCGCCGCTGAGTATCGACTCCTCGCCGCCTACGAATATAACAGCGTCGGCCGACTTGGCAGCACGTACCACTTCGGCAAATTTTGAAGTATTATTGTCGCGCGAATAGGTAAGACCGGGAACGTAAGTAACATCGTATTCAGATTGTTTGAATGCAGCCAAAGGTGTTACAGTGTGTTCTTTTTCACCGTCGAACACCCAAGTGCCAAGTTGGTCGTGAGGAGCATCTGCCATAGGTCCGCAGAGAAGTATTTTCTTAACGTTTTTGAGCGGCAAAACACCGTTGTTTTTTAGAAGAACAGCCGATTCTTCTGCAGTTTTAAGAGCAGCCACAAGATGTTCGCCGGCATATTTTACACTCTGGGGAACAGTGGGATAAGGATTCTCAAAAAGTCCGAGACGGTATTTGATTCTTACAATGTTTTTGCAAGCCTCATCAATTTTTGATTCTTTTACCGTACCTTCTTTTACAAGTGTTTGAAGATGGTCTACATAAGCATTTGCCACCATATCCATATCTAGACCTGCGTTAATGGCTTTGGCAGCAGCATCTTTCATATCGGCTGCAAAACCGTGATTGATCATTTCGCCTATAGAGAACCAGTCGGAAACCACAAAACCGTCGAATCCCCATTCATTGCGAAGTATATCGGTAAGAATCAGCTTATTACCTGTAGACGGCACACCGTCGTTGTCGTTAAACGAACTCATATAAGTGGCGCAACCGGCATTGGCAGCTGCACGAAAAGGCGGAAGATACACATTGCGCAACAAACGCATAGGTATAAATGTAGAATTGTAGTCTCTACCACCTGTAGCAGCACCGTAACCTACAAAGTGTTTGGCACATGCGGCAATCGACTGCGGATTTTTAAGGTCGTCGCCCTGATAGCCTTTAACGGCGGCTGCGCCCATCACCGAAGTGAGGTAGGGATCTTCGCCGTAGCCCTCGGCAATACGTCCCCAGCGTGGGTCGCGGGCAATGTCGAGCATAGGCGAAAAGGTCCATCTGATACCGTCAGAGGCGGCTTCGAGAGCAGAAATCTCGCTGCCGTGGCGCACAAGCTCGGGGTCGAAACTTGCTGCCTGTCCGAGCGGAATGGGGAAAATTGTCTTGTAGCCGTGAATCACGTCGCGCGAAATCAGGATAGGAATGTGCGGCGGATTGTCGATTGCGGCTTTTTGAATGCGGTGCAGATTGTCGAGGTTCGACTCGTTGAGAATGCTGCCGAGAAGTCCCTGGGCGGCAAGTTTCTCCATCTCTTCTACTCCGCTTGCCGACAGCTGGTTAAGCTGACCGATTTTTTGCTCAATGGTGAGCGAGTTTACCACGCTGTCGACAAAACGGTCTTCGGCAGAGCCCGTCGACTGCGTTTTCGGGTTGCCGCATCCCGCCAAAACAACGGCGGCAGCCGGCAAAAGTTTAATAATGTCTTTGATCATAACTCTGATATTTTTTGGTTGCACAAATTGATTAGTTATTCTTGCACAAACTTACGTATTATGGTTGGTTTTTGAAACACGGATGTTGATTTTTGGCTACTGCAAAGGGGTGGAAACATCACTGCAAAACTACGGCGGAGTGGCGTTGGTTGCAGTAGTAAAAAGATTGCCAACAAAGTGCCTGTCGAGGGTTTTGCCGTAGATTTGCAGTAGTTATTTTTCGTATTTGCAGTAGTTTAGAAAGCGCAAAAATTTGTTGCCGCACGTAAAAGAATCTAAGTTTGCACATCCCGATTGAGGAAAGATTTTCTTAACAAACGCAAGTTTTACTTTTAATACTTAAATAACATGAAAAGACTACTAACATTGATTACAGTTGTGTGCATAACGGCAATGTCCGCTATAGCACAAGACAGCAGGGTAAGTGTCAGCGGCAAGGTAGTGTCGAAGACCGACGGAGAGCCCCTGCTTGGCGTCACAATCGCCGAACAAGGTACTACCAATGGTACAATTTCCGACCTCGACGGCCACTACTCTATAATGTGTAGCGAGGGCGCGGTTCTCGTAGCCTCGTATGTCGGCTTCATTAATATGGAGCAGACAGTGCCGCAGGGCGGAGGTGTTCTCAACTTCGTGCTCGAAGAAAACAACATCGACCTCGAAGAAGTTGTGGTAATCGGCTACGGCGTTCAGAAAAAGAGCGTGGTAACCGCAGCGATTTCGGGAATCAACTCCGATGATATTGCCGGCACCACCACACGCGTTGACAATGCTTTAAGAGGTGCTGCTTCGGGTGTTACCGTTACTGCAACATCCGGTCAGCCCGGTGCCAGCTCGCAGGTAAGAATTAGAGGTGTGGGCACTACCAACAATTCCGACCCGCTCTACATCGTAGACGGTATGCCTATCGACGGCGGTATCGACTATCTTGCTCCCAGCGACATTCAGTCGATTGAAGTGCTCAAAGACGCAGCTTCGGGTGCTGTATACGGTGCACGTGCTGCCAACGGTGTTATCATTGTTACTACTAAAAAAGGTAAAACCGGCAAACCGGTTGTAACCTACGATTTCAGCCAAGGTTTCCAAAACACAACCAAAACTCGCGAAGTACTCAACGCAGTAGAATATGCCACTCTTTGGAACGAATATCAAGTTAATTCGGGTTACGCACCTACTTTCGACATTGAGCAAATTAAAGCAAGCGGCATCGACACCGACTGGCAACGTCGTCTTTGGAACTACAACGCTCCCGTTCAAAGCCATCAATTGAGCGTTTCGGGGGCCAACGAAAGAGTTAACTACTATTTCTCTGCCGGATACTATAATCAAGAAGGTATCATCGGTGGCGACTACGACCGTTCCAACTACGAAAGATTCAATTTCCGCACCAACAACATTTTTACTCTTGTTGACTCCAAAGATCGCAATTGGCTGAGCAATCTCACCGTTGGAATCAACATTGCCTACACACATATTAATTCTAAAGGTATCGAAACCAACTCTGAGTTTGGTTCTCCCCTTGGCTCGGCTCTTATGAACCCGCCGCTTATGCCAGTTTACTCTTTGGATCCCGAAGCCGACAGAGCTGCTCACGCCGGCGACCCGTGGCTTATCACCGACAAAGACGGAAACCTTTATTCTTTGGTTGACTATTACCAAGGTGAAAAACTCCAAGAGTTGAAAAACCCAATGGCATTCTTATCATTGCCCGATCCCGGCAACTGAGCGATAAATTTGTTAGCAATTTCTTTGCTGAGGTAACCATTTGGGACAATCTCAAATTCAAATCTTCTTTTGGTTCAGACATGTCGTTCTGGGGCAATCGTAGTGCAACAATTCCTCACTACATCAACACTATGGAAAAACCTTCTGTTTCGGACGCAACCATGAGTTGGAACAAAGGTCTCACATGGCAGGTTGAAAACACTTTGAGCTACGACAAAACCGTTAGCGGACACACATTCCAAATATTACTTGGTCAGTCGGCTAAGAAAAACACCGGCGCATATCTCGGTGCAACCTCTAAATACTTAGTTGCAATAGATTACGATCGTCTTTATCCCAACTTTACCACAGGTAGCTCTACCAACGCCAACGAACGCGACGGTTGGGGTGCCGACAATGCCGACCACACACTTGCTTCGCTCTTTGCACGTGTAAGCTACGACTACAAGAGCCGCTATATGTTTCAGGCTACAGTACGCCGCGACGGTAGTTCAAACTTTGGACCCAACAACCACTACGCCACATTCCCCTCATTTTCTGTAGGTTGGAATATCACACGTGAATCATTCCTCGAAAATCGTCCTCGCTGGTGGAACAACACAAAACTCCGCTATTCTTGGGGCAAAAACGGTAACGAAAACATCGGCGCATTTGCCTATATGGTAAACACCACAACCGGAGGTATCAACAATTATTTATTCGGACTCGAAGGTAGTGAAATATCAACAGGTGCCAAAGCATCAGGTATTCCCAACTACTCTATTAGATGGGAAGAAAACATTCAGCACGATGCCGGTATCGATATGGACTTTTTCAACTCGGCTTTGTCGATCAGCATCGACTGGTACAAGAAAATCACCGACGGCATGTTGCAAACTCAGCCCATCGTAACCTACGTAGGCGAGTCTAAACCCACCGGCAATATCGGTAAGATGGAAAACCAAGGTTGGGAATTTGACCTTTCGTACCGCTGGAAAATCAAAGATATCAACTTCAGATTTGCAGCCAACGCAGCTTACCTTAAAAACAAACTCGTAGACTACGGTACCGAAAGCGGCGAAAACGACCTTGAAAGCATGTCGGCTGCAGGATTCGGAGTAATAGCTCACTGCAAAAACGGCGAACCTTATCCTTACTTCTACGGATACCAAACAGCAGGAGTATTCCAAAATATGGCAGAAGTAGAAGCCGCCAACTTAAAATACGGCAACGAGGATCAATCCTACACTCCCAAACCCGGCGACTTGATTTTTGTTGACCAAAATGGCGACGGATATATCAACGACGAAGGCGACAACACCAAAATCGGCAAAGGAATGCCCGACTGGACTTATGGTTTCTCGCTCACTGCAGATTACAAAGGTTTTGATTTCACAGCACAATTCCAAGGCGTGCTTGGCGCTGATGTATACGATGCCACCCGTCGCAACGATATCAAATACATTAACCTTCCCGCCTATATGTTAGACCGTTGGACCGGTGAAGGCACTTCTAACACAGTGCCCATCTTCGACGAAACAGCATACAACAAACACTCTTCTGACTTCTTTGTAAAAGACGGTTCTTATCTCCGCCTGAGAAACATCGAACTCGGCTACACTCTTCCCAATACTTTAACTTCTAAAGCATTTATCACAAAAGCAAGAGTATTTGTTTCTTGTCAAAACTTGTTCACTCTCACCAAATACGAAGGATTCGACCCCGAAATTGGTCAAAGCACCACAGCAATAGGCATCGACAAAGGTATCTATCCTCAGGCTCGCACTCTAACCTTTGGTGTTAATGTTAGTTTTTAATGCATAATGCACAATGCATAATTGGAATTCAAAATTTTAAATTGAAATACTATGAAAAACAATATAAAACTTTCAGCAATGGCATTGGCACTCGCTACAATTGGACTGAGTGCATGCTCGGAGGATTTTTTAGAGGTAGAAAATCCCACACAGTTGACCTTGGAAGAATATTTTTCCGACCCGGACAAAATGTAGTCAAGCGTTACAGCTGCATACGCACCTCTCCACTGGTTTGACTACAACGGTCACAAAGATTGCTCTTATGCCGACCCTGTTTTCGTTGCCGACATCCTGTCAGACCAAGTATTTGTAGGCGGCAGCAACTCTACCGACCAACCTGCTTTGCAAAAAATAGGCAACTGGTCGGCTGATGCCAACAACACACCTGTAAGTCTCTGGGACGACTGCTATTCGGGCGTAAAACGTTGCAACGACTGTCTTTCATATCTCGAAAATTACAATGGCGACAACAAAAACCGCCTCGTTGCCGAAATATACACTCTGAGAGCATATTACTACAATATTCTCTGGAAATTCTGGGGCAATATTCCTTACTACGAAGGCAACGAAGAATTTCCTTCGCCTTCGGTAGACAACGGCTATTCAGCAAAACAGCTTGCCCCGGAGGAATCATACGCTCTGATAATCAAATATCTTGAACTTGCCATCAACGAACCCACATTCCCCTCTACACAAAAGTCGGGCGAAGAAGGTCACACCACCAAGGCTGTTGCCAAAATGCTTTATACCGACTACGTTCTCTATCAAAAAGATAAAAGCAGATACGCCACTGCACTTGAATATATGAACGACGTTATTGCCGAATATCCCTTGGTAGACGACTACTCCAAAATCTTTACCGAAGCCGGCGAATGGTGCAGCGAAAGCATCTTTGAAATCAACTATCAAAAGATACCTGGTCGCGACTGGGGCGACAACGACCGTGCAGCAGCCGGCACAGTATTACCTGCGTTTTTAGGTCCTGCCGAGGCAGTTGACGGTGTTTGCAATGCGGGATGGGGCTTCGGTCCTATCAAAGAATCTGTATGGGATTTGTTTGCCGATGGCGACCAACGTAGAGACGCATCAATCATCGATGCACGCGGCAAAGCCACTTCAGGACGTTATCAGTGCACATTCCTCTACAATGCCAAATACGCTCCCCGCGCCGAAAACCTTTCAAAAGATGGCGACCCCAACCTTTCGTATGGCGACAACCGCAGAGTGTATCGTGCTGCCGAAGCATACCTCAACGCAGCAGAACTTTGCGCAAAACTTGGCAACGGCAAAGCCGACGAATATCTATCCACTCTTAGAGCTGCTCGCGGTGGCTCTTACACCGGCAGCTCTTTATCCGATATCGTAGAAGAGGCAGCAAGAGAGTTTGTAGGCGAAGGCAAACGTTTCTTCATCGTGGTAAGAAACGACGGCGAAGACGGAATCAGCGCCACCAAAATACTTGTAGGCGCAGCCAACGACAATTCAGGTTTATACACTTATACATCTGAACAATTGGCACAAAACGGTTCGTACACCGCACGCAACAAATATTTGCCCATTCCGCAAGAAGACCTTTCAGCCGACGAAAATCTTAAACAAAACCCCGGCTACTAAAATTGTTTGTTTTGTTTCACCCTTTTCTTTTCTGCTAAAACGAAAAGGGTTTTAATAACTAATCATAAAAAGAGAATATTATGAAAACGATAATAAAATATTTAGCAATAGCCGCTTCTACAGTGGCATTGTACGGATGTCAAGAAGAATACAGCGACATCAATCCCGCCGCAAGACCCACGGCATCAGACATCAATGTGGAGCTTACAATGCTCGACTCTAACAAGGTGGTTTTCAACCTGCTCAATTCGCAATGCACGCCAATTTGGTATTTCGACGACGGAACCCAAAGCACAGTAAACGGATTCATCAAGCAATTTCCTCTTGCAGGCGACTATTCGGTTGAAATCAAGATGTACAACCATCACGGAATTTGCGACGGCAGCATTTTAAAAGAATTCTCTTTTGATCAATCGTTCCTCGATTTTGGCGAGCGTAAAAAGTTCGACGGCACCAACCTTTGGACCAACGAAGTAGAAATTACCAAATACTACGCTACCACAGGCGACTGGACAGATATAACAGATCAATTGTCGATATCTCAAAACAAAGAAATATTTACTGTAGACGCTCCTACGGCAAACGTAGAGAAATGGCAAACACAAGTGCACCTACATAGCAATATAAGCTCGTCTGCCGACAAAAACTACCTTTTCCGTGTATCAATGGTGGCAAACGCTAAACACGACAACGTAACTATAAAACTTACCGATGATGCCGACGACAAAAACTTCATTTTTGCTAACGAAGGCAAATACAAACTCAAAGCAAACAAGCCCGAAACCTTTGAAATAATAGCCAAAGGTGTAGACGCTGCCAAATTAAACCTTGTGTTCGACTTTGGAGGTCAGCCTGAAGAATTCAATGTATTTATCTACGACATTGTTTTAGCAGAATACGACGGCGAAATTCCTGAAGAAAAACCCGAACCTGTAGCAGTATTTGAAGAAAATCCTGATGGCGACATTCTCGACGATGTAGCATCATCTTGGAAAACAGCCACATATCACGGCGATGCCGGCTGGGGCGAAATGGGCGACTGGACTATTACCCCCGAAGGCTACAACTACACAATCCATTACACCAACGCCAGCGACGGGCAGTGGAAAGCTCAGTTCAGACTTATAAGCCAATACCTTACCGAAGCCGGTCAAAAATACGACATCCGCGTAAAGGTAAAATCCGACAAAGACATTTCTCAAGCCACATTCAAAGTAGTGTCGGTAGACGAAAAGAATGCCAACTTCACAAATGAAGGAATTCGCAAGGATATTGACGCAGGCGAAGTTACAGAATTTGTTGTAAACGGTATTTCTTCAGAAAACGCTATGGAAATTACTCAGCGCGAAGGTGATTTCGACGACGGTAGCGGTGTTCAGAAAGGCGGATTAACCATTCTGTTAGACTTTGGCGGCAACCCTGCCAACTGCACCGTTGAAATCTTCGACATAGCAATTCAAAAGTCGAAATAACAACATATAATTAAATAACACCCATGAAAGCGATGAATCTTACATTATTAGTGCTAACGCTGCTGACCTTTGGTGGCTGTAGCGACAAGGAAGACGACACCCCCATTCCCGAAAAAAGAGTAAACATCTCGGTAGCGCCCGAAAACGCAACCATAAATTTCGAGGGCGGAGTATTGGAACTCACCGTCAATGCCGACGGCGACTGGAGCGTAACCTCAAAATCTGACTTCTGCACAGTTGACCGCAAAGGCGGCATCAAGGGCGAAACCAAAATTAAGGCTACCATCTCCAAAAACACCTCGGCAGATAAACGCACGGCGATACTCAACTTTCTCGGCGGCAAAACATCCTTCGACTTTCAAATAGTTCAGGGATACGACGAGGCAAGCTTCAACAGCAGCGAAATCACCGCGCCAGAAGGCTACAAGCTAGTTTGGCACGATGAATTTGACAGTGAGTCGCTATCAAACGACTGGACCTACGAGGTGCAAAACTCAGGCTGGGTAAACAACGAGCAGCAGAATTACCGCAAAGGCGAAATCGATGGTAAAAACACTGTTGAAACCAACAACGGAATCCTTAATATCAACTGTTTTAAGGGTAACGACGGAAAGGTGTACAGCGGAAGAATTTACGCTCACGTAAACGAAGGCTGGCAATACGGATACATCGAGGCTTCTATCAAGCTTCCCAAAGGCAAAGGCACTTGGCCGGCGTTTTGGATGATGCCCGTAAACGTTGACTGGGCAAACGAAGGCTGGCCCAAATGCGGCGAAATCGACATAATGGAAGAAGTTGGAGCCAATCCCAACTATGTGTCGTCGAGCCTTCACGCCGAAGGACACGTGCACACTCTTGGCAATCAGGTAACTCACGAAATGCTCTGCAATGGAGCTGAAGATGGTTTCCACACATACGCCATAGAATGGACCAAGGAGAAAATCACCACCTACGTTGACGGCAAGGTGCAGCTCTCCTACTCATCTGATGGCTCTGTTAAAAACTATCCCTACGATAAGCCCTACTACATAATCCTCAACCTCGCTTGGGGTGGCGACTGGGGCGGATACAAAGGTATCAACGACAACGACCTGCCCACCACTATGCAGGTGGATTATGTGAGAGTATTCCAGAAGAAATAATTTTATAGTGTTTTTAAATTTTTAACCAAAGTACAGTTAATCTTATTATTTGAACCAAAAAACTTAAATGAAATGAAAAGAATCTTTATTAATGTAATGATGGCTGCCGCCGTGCTGACAAGTTCAGCAATGTTGGTATCGTGCAGCAAAGACGACAGCGATGAACCAGAAGCTGTAATCGAAGACCAAACCCCCATCGATCAAGTTGCTGAAAATGGCGGCAATAATACCGGTGGCGGCACTACCAACACCGGCGGCGGAACCACCAACAACCCCACCGACAACCCCATTGTTACACCTCCTCCTGTAATTGCAGATTACTCAAAGGTGGATTGTCTCAACGGAAGCGATTATTTTATTATCCGTCTCAACGCTGATGCTTATGCATACTTGGAAACTCAAAACAAGATTAAGGAAAGACTCGACGTTGACGATGTTAACACAAAATTCTACGTTTGGGACAACACCTATACAGTAGGCAAACTTACCGGCAAAGACTGCTTTGGCAACGATACCGAAGGCGGCATCACCTCTATCAACAACGGCGGATGGTGCGGTGGCGGATGGTGCAGACTCACTCCGTTTGACTATTCTCAAATCGACGAGTCGTACACACTCCACATCTCTTTGCGTTGCAACAAATCGTGCGACGACTAGTATATGGCGTTCCAAAATCCCCAAATAGGTGGTCCTGAATACAAAATCACCAAAGATAGCAAAGATATTAACGGCAATTATTTCGACCTCAACACCAACGGAGAGTGGAAAGAGTTTGAATTCTCAATTGCCGATATGATCGACGCCGGTGTAGAACTCATCAACTTCGACGGCAGCAAAGGAATCAACTTTCCCTGCTACGGCGGTTTCGTAGGTGCTACAGTGGATATGGACGCGATCTTTATCTACAAGAAGAAATAAGCAATTAGTTTGTCAGTTTCATCAGCAACCGTTCTTAAGGCGCAATTATTAATCAAACAATACATTGCGCCTTTTTTTCTCAAAACCTGCATAATATTATAATCATGAAGAAATCAATATTTGGTATCACTCTTATACTGGCGGCAATGACGATGGGAGCATGCAGCAGCGACGATGATGCTACCCCCAACGAACAGCCCACCGACGAACAGTCGTTGACCAATCCTGACAACGGCACTGCTCTTTCGGGCGACAGTACAGAGTATATTTTTCAACACAAATCGGCAAAACGCGGCATCGGATTCAACCGCATAACAGCCGCCATGGCGTTCAATGTGGGCAACACCATATCATGGGCATACAACTGGTCTGGCTCGTGCGACAATGCTGTGGCTGACGCTTTCGACCAAAGCGGCGTAGAATTTGTGCCAATGGCGTGGAATAGCAAAGCCAACTACAACGATATTGCCCAATTTGTACAAGCTCATCCCAACACAAAGCACATTCTCGGCTACAACGAGCCCAACCTCACCGACCAATGCAACGAAACTCCCACTCAAACGGCGCAAACATGGCCCAACTTTATCAGTTTTGCAAAAAACAACGAACTTGAAACAGTGTCGCCGGCAATGAACTACGGCACTCTGGCAGGATATTCCGACCCGTGGAAATGGCTTGATGAATTTTATTCTATCGACGGAATCAACCTCAATGATATATCGGCAACGGCTGCGCACTGCTACATGTCAAACAATGGTGCACAACTCGACTTTGCTAAGAAATTTGAAAAATACAACAAACCTGTTTGGATTACAGAATTTGCAGCATGGGAAAACGAGCAACCTTCTACTGCTGAAGGTCAACAAGCATTTTTGGCAAAAATGGTCAACGCCTTTGAGCAAACTCCGGGCATAGGTCGCTACGCTTGGTTTATGTTTGATTATTCGCAACCTCCCACCAAATATCCTTTTATCGGATTGGTTTACAATCAGTACATTACCGATTTGGGACTTATATATTTCAATATGTCGTCGTTTGACAGCGATTTGGTTTATCCTCAGGGCAAATGGTTTCCAGCAGAGCATTACCGCGCTTGCAGCAACGATATTGAAATATCAGTTAGCACCGACCCTTCGAACGGAATTCTTATGATTTCGGGTTTCAACAAGGGCAAATTCGCCGAATACAAAGTAAAACTTACCAAGGGCGACAATTATCTCAACATTCGCTACACAGCCAACCGCGAATCTGAATTTGTGGTGCAAGTAGATGGCAACGAATCCTTTACGGCAGCACTTCCGTCTAATGGCGACAACTGGCTCAACGCCAAGGTAAAAATCACATCCGACGAAAACCGCGACGCTGTTATCCGCATCAGCGTCAACTCAGGACGATTAAACATCAACCGCTTGGCTGTCAGCAGCAAGTAGTACAACATAACATCGAAAAGATTTTCGGCAAACTCATAAAATTGGTCTCATAAAGTTTATAATAATTCAGTTATTTTTTTATTTTTTTCCAACAAGTAATTTGTAAGCAGTTTATTGATTTCAGGGCGCGATAGAAGTGATTTCTGCCGCGCCCTTTATTTATTTGTCAGCCTCTATCTTCTGCAGGTAGTCGCCAATGTCGGTTTCGATGTTGATTTTCTTCTTAAAACGGTATTTGATGCTCTCCACACCGCGCACGCTCATATTGAGCATCTGCGCTATCTCTTTGGTGCTGAATCCCATACGTATATAGGCGCATAGCATATAGTCGTTGCGTGACAGTCCCGGGTGAACGGTTTTCAGTTTTTTGATAAAGTTGTTGTGCAGCAGGTTGAACTGCTCCTCAAAACGGTCTATCAGATTGTCGTTCTGAATGTTGCCGTCAATTTTCGACGACAGTATCGATAGTTTTGATTTGAGCAGCGGCGGCAGGTTGGGCTCTTTGTATATCTCGGTGATGTCGTTTTTGATAGAGCCGAGAATCTCGTTTTTGCCTGCCAGGAGCAGAGCCATGTCGGAAAGCTCGTTGGTCTTGTGCTCAAGGTCGTTTTGCAACTGCTGCTGCAGATGCTGACGCTCAAGCTGCTGCATATCTTCCTGCGCCTTGCTGATAATCTGCTCTTTTTCGGCACGCAGCCGCCGCTGTATAATCTTAACGGTGACAAACACTGCCAAAAACAATATCACCACATAAAAGGCGTATGCCCAGAATGTTCGGTACCACGGCGGAAGTATCACAAACTCAAAGCTCTCCTCGCCGGCAATTCTGCCGTCGGGTTCGGTCTTCATCACATAGAATACATACGAACCCTCGCGCAGCGAAGTGAACTCCTTTACAAAAGTGGTGGCGGGCGGACTCAGCGGTGCGCTGCCCAGGCGGTAGCGGTACATTGCCTGACTGTTGCGGTCCACAAAGTTGAACTTGATACTTGCCTGGTTGTAAGGTATTTTGGGAATGAACTTGCGTCCAGCCACATTGCTCTGCCAGATGATAGAGCCGTCGGCAAGCGACACGTTGTTGATGATAGAGCCGGTCTGGTCGCGATAATCGGCGCAACTGGCGGCGCATGCTATGGAGAATCCGTTGAAGTTGGGCACAAGCAGCAGCGAGTCGTTGATAAAGAACGGGCTGCACGCCTTGGTGGAGGGATAGATGATGTTGGCGTCGAAATAAAAGACATTGCTGCGTCCGCCAAACATCAGCTGCAGACTGTTTTGTGATAGTCCCGCCCACGATTTTTCACGGCTTGACACCGCCGCAAATCCGTCTTTGGCATTGAGCATACCAATATTTTCGGTAGGTTCAAAACGCTGTGTGGCAGCATTATACACTGCCGACCCTTTTTGCGACACGGCATACACGTTGCCAGCAAAGCACTCCATACGCAGGTTCTTGTCGGCAGGCAGTCCCAACGACGGGTCAAAGTTCATCACGCTGTCAATCCTGTCGCCCAAATGATTGTAAACGCCACGGAACACCACCTCGGTGCTGTTGCTGTGCAGCCAAACATAGTGTCCGTCGAAAGCCATATCGGCAAACGATCCGCTCACATTCTGCTGAAAAAATAGATATTCGTTGCCGCGTTTCTTTATAGCGTAAAGTTCAGAGTATGTGCCGGTAAGCACCACAGAGTCTGACACCTGCACAATACCCCAGAATCCACGTATGCCGCTGATGTTTTTGGCTTTGCCGTTTTCGAGCGAAAAAAGTCCCTTGTCGTGCAGGCAGAAGAGCTGTCCGAACGCATTGTAAAACTTCCACGCCTGACCTGTGAGACCGTCCAGAGTCTGCAACGGAGCATTGCTGAGCGGCATTTGCGTATAAAATACTCCTCGGTTGGTGGCAAGGTAAAGGGTGTTTTCTCTAATAGCGGCGTCGTAGCCCGCGCCTTCGAGACCAGGAGGCGAAAAGCTTTTCAATCCTGAATGGAGCATAATCTCGTCGATAGAGTTGTCGAGTCCCGCCCAAAGGGTCTTGCCGTTTTGATACGAGAGTGAAATCACAGTGTTGTTGCCCAGTCCTTCGGTTTCGGAGATGATCTCGGCAGAACGGTCGGTTTTGGATATTACTGCAATTCCGCCCTTCACCGTGCCTATGGCAAGCTCGTCGCCATTGTCGGCAACGCAAAATACGCCAGATTTTTTCAAAAACCTGTCGGCATCGGTCTCAAATGGTTCGCAGTTTTTGCCGTCGCAGAAAAAGATGCCGCTGTCTTCGCTCACAGCCAGCACTCCGCCGTTGTAAGAGGCAAATCCGTGTATGTTTTTGCCCGTAAGCGGCTCTATGTTCTGAAAATCCTTAAGGGTGTTGCCGTGGATATACTTGATGCCGTTGGCAGAGATATAAAGCACTCCGTCAACCACCGATGCCGCCTCGATATGCGCGTGAGGGTCGTAGGTTTCGGTAGAGTGTCCGTTGTATTTGAACACAAAGTTGTCGGAAACGAAATATACATTCTGGTCGATGCCGTAGGTGTGCCACACATTGCCGAAGGTGTTGCGTATGCCGTCGGCGAGCGAATCGCTAAGGCTGGTGTAACTCATTGCGCCATTGGCTTGAATGTCGAAAAAGCCGAACTCGTTGATGCCGCCGATAAATATCCTGCCGTTTTTTGAGGGAGCATACACGCTGCGCACTTCGGTCTTGTACACTTGCGGAGTTACCACGCCGTTGCGGTAGAGCAGCATACTTTCGCCGTTGGCAAAAAACACAAAGCCGTTTTCACCGGCGTAGATGTCCCAGGTTTGTCCCGAGATGCCGCTGTTGCGTCCATAATGACGTATAAAGCTGTGTATCTGCGCCGAGGCAAGCATAGGCAGCAACAGCAACGCCACCATCAAAAATGATTTAAAAAAAATGGTATGTACTTGCCAATAGCGCATTGTGTTTGGGTTCTATGTCAATTTAGTTTCGCCAAATATACAAAAAAACTGCAAACTACAACATCAACCTCCACAATTTTTACACATTTTTAAATGTGGTAATGAATACAAAATTCTATTGTACAATTCTTTAGCCTTAGAAGAATGAATAATATCGTGCAATGACGCTTGATGCAAATTGCCAAGAATATGCCCGGCGTCTTTGTCGTAACAGCACGGCAAAACGTCTAACTCTGAGGTTATTACCACAGATTGAAAAATCCGTCGGCAGAATTTGACCTTGTGTTTCAATTCGTTATCCTTGGTGTAACGCGAAAGGCGTTGGTTCGTGGGCAGAAACTTTTCAAATCCTTCGTCGGTTTCTATCTGCATTGTCTTTACGCAAAATTTATCGGCACCACACTCTATGGCAATACGCTTGATTTCTTTTAAATGGTTTTCGGTAATTTTGGACGCAAGGCACTGAACTTCAATAATGGGATTTCGCTTTTGGAGATGTTTTTTTGCATTGCTAATCATCTTGATAGCATTAATAGCCGAATCAAAACTTCCGCCATTGCGATACGCAGAATAAGATTCTTGATTATATCCGTCTAATGGGATAATTATTTTGTCTAAACCGGCTATAACAGTTTTTTCGGCGTTGTTGGTGCTAATAAGATGTCCGTTCGACGATGTAACGGTAAAGATTTTATTCTTATGTGCTATTTCTATCAGCCTTGTAAACAGCGGATTAAGATATGGTTCACCCTGAAAATATAGAAAAAGGTTCAATGCCGTGTGCTTTATTTGATTGATAGCCAATGAAAAATCTTCTTCTGATATAAAATGCGGTTTTCGTTTCGATAGACCAAGGCCGGTAAAGCACTCTCGACAACGGAGGTTGCACACATTAGATGGTTCAATAGAAAACGAACACGGACTGCCCCACATTGTCAACCGCTTAGTAACCATCGACCAAAATATTGATAATTGGCGCATTACCAAGTGGAGGAGTTTATTTATACTGAGCTTTTTAAAAAACAAATACAGAATAGCCAATGTGAATTAAATACAACTTCGAGATTTTGTCAACGGGTAGTTGAGTGATTTTTACAATCGTTGATAAATTCATTTTTTGCAAAGTTAACGGTTTGCTTTCTATTCTCCAAATATATTTTTGTGGTTTCTTTTAACACCGAATTAAACGAATTAGTATTTACCTCTAAGATAACCATTTTTCTCTTATATTTGATAATCTTTTCAAAAAAATATTTACCTTTGTCTTCGTAACATAATATCGTAAAACTATGGAAACCCGCAGATACCCTGTTGATACGCAGACGTTTAGTACAATTAGAGAAGGAAATTATGTCTATGTGGATAAGACAGACTTGGTCTATAAAATGACCCACGACTATCGCTATGTATTCTTATCAAGGCCACGGCGTTTTGGAAAATCGTTGCTGTGCAGCACGTTGGATGAGTATTTCAATGGCAATAAGGATTTGTTTAAGGGTTTGAAGATAGACGGATTAGAGAAAGATTGGACCAAATATCCTGTGATAAACCTTTCGTTTGCGAGTGCGAAGGACGTTTCAGAAGATAGTATCAACGAAATTATTGACGCAATGCTCAGAAGTGTTGAAAAGCAATTCGAAGTAGAGAGGCAAGGCAACGATTGCGGTGTAAGGTTTAAGAATCTCATAATCAATATCTTCAAAAAAACAGGGAAAAATGTGGTTGTCATCATCGACGAGTATGATGCCGCTATGCTCGACACTATAAACAATGATGAACTACAAGAAAGAATCCGTGCCATACAAAACAAGTTTTTTTCACCATTAAAAGACCTCGGAAAATATATCCGCTTTGTCTTCATTACGGGCATTACAAAGTTTTCG
>JAFYFR010000006.1 GCA_017543645.1 Bacteroidales bacterium | reverse complement strand
TTTGCGCCAAATTACCTAAAAATAATGTTAAAAATTTGCATAATATATTTATTACCAATATTTTTGCGCAAATTACAAATACTACAATTATGAGCAAATACAAAATACGTATAGCAGACCAATTATTAGGTGATTTGTTAGATGCCTGCGGCTGTGTGTTGATAGTGGGCAGCAAGTGGTGTGGCAAAACAACAACAGCCGAACAGATGGCAAAAAGTGTCGCTTATATGTCGGACCCCGATGAAGGTCCACGCAACATACAGTTGGCTAAAACAACCCCGCGTTATCTGTTGCAAGGCGACACGCCTAAACTCATCGACGAATGGCAAGTGGTGCCGACACTTTGGGATGCAATACGTGGCGAGGTTGACCACCGAAGGGCGTTAGGTCAGTTTATTATAACAGGTTCGGCTGTTCCTGCCGACCGCAGCAAAATAGTCCATACAGGCACAGGACGTATAACACCGCTTTTGATGCGTCCGATGAGCCTTTGGGAATCGGGTGAAAGCAGCGGACAGGTAAGCCTCGCACAATTATTCAATCAACCAGAACAAATAGTTGCAGAATCGACAATCGACATAGAGGAACTTGCCTTTTTAGTTTGCCGTGGTGGATGGCCAATGGCAACAAACACTCGCAGCAAGAAAGCCGCGCTCACACAAGCCACAATTTATTATAACGGTCTTGTGGGTTTTGGTAGTGGCGAAGATTCCGACATATCGCGGGCAGACGGTGTAAGACGTTCGCCTGAGAGAACCAAACTCCTGATGCGCAGCCTGAGCCGACACCAAGGCACACAAGCATCATTAGAAACTATATACAACGATATGGTGGTAAATGATGACAATTCGCTTAATATCAACACCATATCGTCGTATATAAATGCGTTGAAAGCAATTTTCACCATCGAAGATATGCCGGCTTGGAATCCGCAACTAAGAAGCAAAACGGCTATACGGACATCCGATACCCGATATTTTGTGGATTCCAGTATTGCGGCGGCTGCCCTTCGAATCAGCCCCGACGATTTGCTCAACGACTTAAATACATTCGGGCTTTTGCTCGAAACTATGGCTGTACGTGACCTTCGCGTTTACACCGATGCACTTGATGGCAATGTGTACCACTATCGCGACAAAAATGGTTTGGAGTGCGATGCCGTTATTCATCTCGAAAATGGAAAATATGGTTTGGTAGAAATCAAATTGGGTGGAGAAGAACACATAGCAACAGCAGCCGATAATTTAAAAACCTTGGCGCAAAAGATTGATACCGAAAAAATGAACAATCCATCATTTTTGATGGTACTTGTAGGTGTGGGCAAATATGCATACCGCCGCGAAGATGGTGTTTATGTGGTACCTATTGGATGTTTAAAAAACTGAAAATAGTTTATCTAAACACCTTCTGTGCAAAATCCGTCAGATAAATCCTCCAATTGCGCCAGATGTGTCCGCCTTCGGTTTCGATGTATTCGTATTTGTAGCCTTTTTCGTCGAGGTAACGACGGAGGCCGGCGTTTTGCTCGTAGAGAAAGTCAGTTTTGCCGATGGCGATGTAGTAGAGATTCGGCTTGGCGGCAAAGAGACTTGCAAGTTGGTTTTGGGTCTTGGTGTCTTTTTGAAATTTAGCGTAAGTGTCGTTGCCCTCGCCGTTTACGTGGATGGCGGCAGAGAAAAGACCAATGTAGCCAAATGTTGACGGATAGAGTTTTGAAGTCATAAACGAATGTCCGCCGCCCATCGAAAGTCCGCAGATAGCGCGGTTTTGCTTACCTTTTGCCACTTTGTAATGGCTCTCGATGTAGTTGACAATATCCATAAA
>JAFYFR010000056.1 GCA_017543645.1 Bacteroidales bacterium | reverse complement strand
TGCAGTAATTTTGGTAGGATAGCCATTGCCGCAATACCACGAGCAACCACCGCCCACGATGTCCCAATAACTTTCATACATTTCGTTTTCCTCGGCATCCGCCTTCCAATTCTTCGCCTCAGCATCGGTGAAGTATTTTTTCTCTTTCTCGGGATAAAGTTCCTTAACATTTGCAATTCCCTGCGCAAAGATGGCAGAAGCAAACATTGACATTGCAGCTATCAAAATAGTTTTTTTCATAATGCTAATAGATTTTTTTTGATTTCAACTGCAAAAATAGTGCATTTATTGTATTATACAGCATCTTAATCTGATGTCTTGATGCAAAAGTACCAATTTAACTATTGTTAATTTTAGTTAAACGATAGTTTATAAAAAGAACTATAACACTAAATATCAACATATTAATACTAAATTACATCAATAGAAACTTGGCGGAATGAGGCAAAAAATGGGTCATTCCGCCAAGTTTCTACATTTTAGTAGAATAAGCTAAATAAAACAATTACTGAATAATAATACCTTTTGAATTAATTTTCAAAGTTTTAGTTTGTAAGGTGTCTTTTGTTTGAAAACGCCAATTGATAGTAGCGACAGTATCTTTTTTGTTAGCATCAAGTAGAAAATTATTAATCACAAAATCTCCACGCCCTATTTTAATATTGTTAAACACCGAATCTGAATCTTTGAAAGCATAATCGTCATGGATATAACCGTCACTTTTCACTAAAAATTTAACTATTGGATAGTTTTCATTAACCAAAACCAATTCGCTATTCTTAGGATTGTCGTATAAAACCATACCAAAACCTAATGAACGTTTGCCGTAGTCTTTGTATTGATTTCGTATATTATCTAAATTAGTGTTATTCGTCGGTTGTTCCTCTACTTTTGGTTGATTATCTTTGTGTTTCTGCTCTTTGGGGGCATCTTCTTTCGGCTTGTTGTCATCCTTGGTCTTGTTGTCTACTTTATCATCGTTTTTGTGGTTATTATTCTGCACTAAACTGTCGCTTATAGGTTTTGGCTCGTTATTAAACCAAGAACATGATTTAATGTGCGAAGCCAAATAATACACACATACTATTGCCAATATAGCCAACAAAATAGTGTAGAAATGCTGACGAATCCAATTGATGGCAGACGACATATATTCTTTCCAATCCGGTTCGGATTGCATTTCAGGTTCTGAATCCGCGTCTGTTTCTGTCTTGGCGGCTTCTTCTTTGGAATCCAAATCTGAATCGGATATTTGCACCGACTTGGACACAACGGTATCAAGCACCTCACCATTATTACCGTTAATATCAGGCAGTTCGCCACTTTTAACATGTATAAGCAGGCAGGTGTAATTGTCGCGGGTATTGCCGTCGCAATATGATTGAAGCTTTTCTTTTTTCTTTGAGTCAGGAATGTCTTCGGAAAGCACTTGACACAAGATTTCGGTAGTGATGTTTTCTAAAATACCGTCGCTGCAAAGGAAGAAGTAATCTCCCGCCTTAACATCGCAACTGTCGAAATCGGGCATGTCGTAATCCTCGTGAGGCTGCATACATTTGGTGATGACATTGCGTTTGGGGTGAGTTTTGGCCTCTTCTTCTGTTATTTCGCCAATATCAACCAATTGTTGCACAAGCGAATGGTCTTTTGTTTCTATCAAAACAGCGTTTTTATAATTACCGTCCTGGTATTCTGATGGGCGGATTTGATAAACGCGGCTGTCGCCGGTATGAGCCACAAGTGCGGCATTGTCGCCAAAATATACGCAGGTGAGGGTAGTACCCATTTTTTTTGTGGAATCAGGGTCGGGGTCTTGCTCGTCGAGCTTTTCGTAGGCGTATTTTACGGCATTGTTGAAATACTCTGTGGAAATCTCGTAATTAGCAGGCGGTGTTTTGGTAAAGTAATTTTCTAAGGCATCGCAAACAGTCTGAGAAGCCACCTCGCCTTTTTCGTGACCGCCCATGCCATCGCATAGGATAAAAAAACGGTTGTCTTTTGACATAACGGCATTGTCTTCCTGATTATCCTTGCGACCTATGTTCTGAAAGCCTTCTTTTTCTATTTCGATTTTCATAATTACGAAAGTTTTATTTTTGGGATTATGTTTTCGGTGTTGCCACATTTTGGGCAGGTAAGTATTTCTTTGGAGCCGAAACTCGTCTGCCATGTGGCGCCGCATTTGGGACAGGCATGCTCGTTGGTAAATTTCTGCCTAATCAACAAAAATTCTATACCTTTGCCTACATAACCGCAGTTAGCATTGCAGCAACGCAGTTTTGCCTGCGCGATATTAGTTCCCTTGTTGATGGCGGCCGACAACTTGCTGCCGCATTTGGGACATCGAAGTTTAATCGTTATTTTTTCCATGGTTTTGATTATGTTATGCGTGTAACGTATCCTCGCCGCCGGAGGTTGTTCCATTGGCTGCTTCAAAAATCACTTTGGTTTCGCCCCAAACCATTTGGTCGCCGAAGTTTAGCACTATTACGGCGTTTCGGGGAATTTCGCGGTCGTTAAGGTCGATGCCGTTGAGCGAGGTGTCTTGCAAATGAAACACGTATCCCCTACCCTGCGCCGACATTTTCACATCAATGCGGGCATGACACCGCGACATTTTCATATCGTTGGTGCGGATTTTTATGTCGGGTTCCATATTGGGCTTGTACGAACCCGCCATTCGCCCCACAGAGTTGACACCTACATGTAACGGGAACACCGCACCGCCAGAAATCAAACGGATTTGCCCCATGTCGGTAGAGATGTTTGTTGACTTAGTATACATCTGAGTGCCAAGTTCTTCTGTTGCACCACTATTGTTAGGAATGGTGTTACCCATCATTGGCGGTTTTTGAGCGGCGTTGTCGGCGGTAATGAACTCCGTACCTTTGCCAACATACCTGCACAGTTCGTTTGAACAACGCAATTTTGCGTTATTAATGTTCATGCCCTTGCTTACAAGCACCGAAAGGTTCTTGCCGCATTTTGGGCAGCGGAGATATAATGTGATTTTTCCCATATTATTGTATAACTATTGTTGTATCTGCGATAAAAAATGATTGATTAATAATGTCGCGTAATTTTGTATGTTTTTATTCAAGAAGTTGAATTGTCTTTTCTGCTATTTTTTTGTTATCAAGCCAGATTTCCCACCGAACAGAGCTAACACCTGTATATGAACCACCTTTTTCAGATCCCCAACCAAGGAGATAGTAATACGATGATTCTTCATCGGAATATATTTCACACTCTTGTTTGTAAGTATAACCTGACGGTGAATCAAAATTTGTATCCAAATAACCGTCTTCGTATATTTTAACATACAAATATCCTTCGTAATCACCTATACAGTATATTTTCAATCGCGCTGCCAGATAGTATATATCTGATGCATGGAGTGTGCTGCCGTAATCGTCAATTATTTCTCCATTTGTTTTATTTCCGATTTGTATGTCCTTAACAATAATTGGAGGTTTGTTTTCGACGAACTCATCCCATGCATTACCTATTTCTATAAATAAGCGAAACCAATTGCCTTGTGTATATGGAGAAAAATAAGGATGCTTGTCTTCTAAACTCAATATTTCATCCATGTATTGTTGGGCTTCATAGTAATCGGCAACTAAACTTGATTCCGCTCTCTCATTCGCTTTCAAATCTCGGATGGTATTCTCAACTTGTCTAATATAGGAATAGTATGTGGAACTATCCCCTCTTGCCAAACAGTATTTTGTTAACCAATAAGCGCCGAAAGCGCCAATCAACAGACCCAGCACAATGAATATGATTTTTTTGATTTTCGGTTTACTTGACGGCTTTTCGATAGTGGAATCATTCGGAACGGAACTTGCAGAAGATGTATCACCATTAGCCACCGCTTCAAAACAGTTCAAAAATTCGTTGACATTTTGGTATCTGTTGTTTTTTTTAAGGTCCATAGCCTTTTGGACAATTGAAATCGTCTTTGAACTTACGCCGTTGGATTCCATCTTTTGTTTCAATGGTTCAAAGCCAGTGTTGAAAATGTCAATGGACTGAGGTGCGCTTTTGCCTGTCAACATTTTGTAGAATGTGGCACCGAGGGCATAAATATCAAGCGTAGGTTCAAATCCTCCTTTGAAATTGGCTTGTTCGATTGGTGCATAGCCGGGAGTTCCGAGTCCTATGGTGGAGCTTGATTCAGCCTCTCCATTGTTGTCGTATTGTTTTGAGAGCCCAAAATCGATAAGGAAAAGTTTGCCCCCAATACGTCGCATCACATTTTTTGGTTTCAAGTCGAGGTGCAGCATATTGTTCTCATGAAGATGCCTTAACGCTACGGCAATAGCTTTGATATAGTCTGTTGCCTGAGATTCTGACAGTTTACCACATTGAGCAATGTATTCGTCGAGGTTGCAGCCTTCGATATATTCCATTGCAAAATACGCCGTGTTGTTTTCTTCAAAAACATCGTATATTTTGACAATATCATCGAATGACGACATCTTGGCAAGATTGTTGGCTTCGGTTTTGAACTTTTCGCGATACTTCTTGAATAGTTCACTTTCAGAACCTGTTACAGAAAGGCTGTCGCCCTCGCGGTTGTTGGTTTCCTTCATGAAAAATTCTTTGATTGCGATTTCAATATCCATTTCACAACCATCTCCATGTTCATGCATAATAGCAAGGTATGTGATACCGAATGTTCCCTGACTGAGTTTCTTTACAATTCGGTATTTGCCGTTTTGAAGTTTTGTATTTGGTGCGAGTTCGTACATCGTTATTCGTTTTTAGGATTATCTCCATACTCGTTTGTACCATTCTGACTATTTTGGAATATAAGCCAAAAGATATAGAACGGAATTAATTGCCACCAACCATTATGCCCCAAATCGTGGCAACGCTTGGCAGATTGTGCCCACAAAAACCAATAGGCGGGAATCATCAAAATAAATAATATAACAAATCCGGTGTCTTGTTTGAAGATATGATAATAATGCATTAAAAAAACAATCAGCGTCACAATGATGTAATAAGCACTCCAAATAATGAAGTAAGACAAGTTGAATTCCAATCTTCTGATTCTTCCTTTGAACGAAAATGGATGGGCAAACATTTTTGGTTTTTCTCTGCTAATTATTGTACCATCTTCCTCGCTTTTTGGAAATGGTGGAGGTGTTGATATTAAAGTTTGTCTCTGGGTTAGTACAGCGTTGCCGTCGTAGCTGTTGATTGCTGCCAAAAACTCGTCAATGGTCTGATATCTGTCGCCTTTTCGCATTTGCATCGCTTTTTCTACTATATTGATAGTATGTTGGCTGATGTTCATTGTTGCCATTCGCTGCCGTAATTCGTTGAAACCGTTATTGAATATGTCAGTAGATTCGGGAGCGGTTATACCTGTCAACATTTTGTACAATGTGGCTCCGAGTGCGTAGATGTCGAGTGTGGGGGCAAATCCGCCTTTGAATGTGGCTTGTTCCAATGGAGCATAGCCTGATGTTCCGAGTCCTACTGTTGAACTTGATTCGGCGTTTCCGTTTTCGTCGTATTGTTTCGACAAGCCGAAATCTATCAGATACAGTTTGCCACCAAGCCGCCGCATAATGTTCTTTGGCTTGAGATCCAAGTGCAACATACTAATATCATGAAGATGTTTTAACGCTGTTGCGATTTTTTTGATATATTCAACAGCCATACCTTCCTCGATACATCCGAGTTGCTTGATATAGGTGTCGAGATCAGACCCCTCGATATATTCCATTGAGTAGTATGCGGTGTTGTTTTCTTCGAATACTTCAAAAACCTTTACGATATCGTCGTATTCTTCCATCTTTTTGAGGTTTTTTGCCTCTGTTTTGAACTTGTCTTTGTATTTAACGAACAATTCGCTTTCCGAGCCAGTTACAGAACGTGTGTCGGAACTACGATTGTTGGTTTCTTTCATAAAGAATTCCTTTATTGCCACTTCTATCTCTAAATCACATCCGTTGCCCTGCTCATGCATCATTGCAAGGTATGTGATACCGAATGCTCCTTGACTGAGTTTTCTTACAATGCGGTATTTGCCGTTTTGGAGTTTTGTATTTGGTTGAAGTTCTTGTCGTGCTGTCATGATAAGATGTTATTTGATATTTATTCTCGGATATTTGCCTTTCTTTTCTATCCAATTGGCGGAATCGTTAAACAGCGTGTGTGACACAATCCATTCAGATGTATACCCCATCACGTTGGAGTCTATTGCTTTTTCGGCTTTTGTTCCAATTGGTTCGATTTTGCAACTGTCAAGGCTGAAAAAGCAGTTTTCTATTGTACCAGACTGCTTGATTTTGTCCCTGCGCAAGGTTTCTTTGTTGAATTCGTTTTCAATATCGTTGCTGCCACAGATAGCACCGGTTTCTTTCTGTCCTGAAACATCAGCAAGCGACAGACAGTTTTTGATAAAACCTTTGTTGTAGCCGCATATTCCGCCAGTACGGGTGTTACCGCTGATTTTTGCTTCGTTAAGGCAGTTTTCCACCAGACCCGAATTAAAGGCACAGATGCCGCCGGTGTTGAATATTTTGCCAGTAATTATGCCGTAATTGGCGCATCGGGAAATGAGTCCTCGGTTAAACACGCAGATACCAGCAATGCCGCCGCCTTTTTCGCCGTCCTTGCCTGCTACTGTAGCGTAATTGATGCAGTTTTCGATTATGCTGTCGTTAAAGGCGCAGATTCCCGATGCTTGAAGACAGCCTTTCAGCGCAGATTCTTTATGCACAAGGTTTTTAACCACACCTTTATTATATAGGAAAACAGACTGAATATTTTCTGAAACATTTGTTATGCAATGCAGTTTGCCATCGAAACAGCCCCGAAAAGCATAACCATTGCTTTTGCCAATGGGATGAAACAGCGTGTCGCCATTAAGCGAAACATCTTTTTTTAAGGCGAAGTATTTACCTGTGCTGAAACTTGAATCGGAGTTCACCTTGTCGGCAAACATTATCAGTTGTTCCTTAGTTTCAATCAGATACGGTTTTTTAGCTGTGCCATCGCCGCCCGCAAAATTCTGCGAGCGACACGACAGCGACAGCGTACACATTGCCGCAAGTATAAGATATGCAGTTATCTGTTTCATATTATACAATACCATCATAATCAGAGTAATCGTTCATTGCAATCATCTCGTCGAAACCGTCGGGCTGATAGTCGTTGTAATTTGGGTCTACTGATGCTATTTGGGTAGTGTCGTCGACATTCTGCTGTCCGTCCATTTGTTGAAGGTCGGCTATGTCGATAGGCAAATCCAACCCAATTTGCTGAGGTGCAACATACTCGTATGGCGAAATTTCACCGTCGCCGTCATCATCCAAAAACACAGTATCAATTACACCGTCCTGATTAACATCTGCCATAAGCATTTCTTCTCCGTCGTACAAAACCGCTGCGGCATCAATTCCGTCGACTGTACCGGTTTCCAACACTTCCATATCCGGTGCGGGGTCGCTGTCGAGATGTTCTTCGTTGGCAGCCATACGGTTGTCTTGTTCTTCGTCGGAGTTGTGTCCGCCACCGTTGTTGTTATTGTTAACAACATCCTGATGTCCGTGATGAGTTGGATTCCATTCTTCGTCGTGGGCGGCAGCATAGTCGATACTTGCCCAATAGTCGTTGCGTTGTTCTTGCAACATTGAGTTCCATTCGTTGGCGTAATAAGTGCCGTACACATTGCCGTGCCACTCAAACACACCGCCGGGACCAACCTGCTGGCGAGCATCTGCAAACGCCTGTGCAAAACTTTGGCTGTCGCTAACATGCGCCACAGGAGCATGGTCGTAATGCGGAAGTCCATTGTCTGCTGATGACGCAGTATCTGTATTCACTTCCGGCTCGGGTTCTGGCTCGGGTTCTGGTTCGGGAAGATCATCAACAACATCGGTATCAATTACGATTTCGTCGTCGGTATCGTTATTCGAAAATGCGCTTGATGTAGCCGCGCCTGCAATAAAGCCACCCATTCCAAAACCGAAGTTGGATGCGCGAGAAGGTTTCTTGGCTGTCGGATTCTTTTCCGACTTTTCTTTTCTTTGTGTTTCGTCGTTGCTCATAATATTAAGTTTTTATTAGTATTATTTGTTAAGAATCATATTATCGTTGAACTTGCCCCACATTACAGGGTGCTGACGGTCATTAGTCTTGTATATAGCCCCCCTGCTGACGTATGAGAATAATTCTTTAGCTGTAATTGTTCCGTCGTTGTTTTCGTCGGCGTTGCCTCGGAGACCGCGCAAAAGGTATGTCGTGAAAACTCCGTTGGTCATAAATGGCAGTTCCATAGAGGTTTCATTGTAACGCGATGCAAGGAAAAGCAATAGTTCCAAATCTTTTGGCGACGTTTTGGCATACCATCCAGTTAAACCGCCAGCAAAACAGGCATCGGCAAAAACAATTTTACGTTTGGCTTTGCAGTTGTAGAAAATTTCCTGAACTTCTTCGTACCACAATCCAGTATTTTGGTCGCCCGGCTTAATATCGTAGGGGCATAATCCGCCCTCAAAACCGTGCCCCGAAAAAAAGAACACCACCGCATCGTTTTCAGTAGCACGCGAAAATTGATCTTTCAACGCCTTAATAATGGCGACCTTTGTGGCATATTTGCCTGTAAGCGTTATTACATTGGGAGTAAACTCTTTATAAAACTCAGAAACAGCATTGGCATCTTTCCCTGGCAAAACAAGTTGGTTTACATTAGGATAATTTGCAATACCAATCGCCACAACGTATGTATTTTGTGCTGACGTAAAGTTGCAAAATATTAATAAACAGATAATTATTGATACTATTTTTTTCATAGCTTAATTAAATTATTGGTTTCTTACAATTGAGACAGGTGCATTTGAGATTGTTTTCGATATATTCTGGTGGGAAGTCGCCTAAAAACCTGTTGCATCTACCGCAAACATATTTCTGCTTGAACTGATTGTTGAGTTCTTCAATCTGTTTGCTCGACGAATCGGTAGCTTTTGTTATAACAACAGTTACCAAAAGACCAACTACCAAACCAATGGCTGGTCCCACTCCCCCTTCAAGATGAAGCAAGGGAGCCAATGCTTGCGTAAATATCTGTGGCACAAACAATCGCCACACCATTCCCCACCTCTGCGAACTTGCGATTTTTTGTTTTTCTTCAGCATGACTGTTATAAACTTGACGCAAATGTTGCGGAAATACGACACTTAATCCTGATAAAGAATTAGATTCTTCGGATTTTTTTAGAGGAAATAATGATGATAAATCTACCACATAGTTTTTACCCAATGTTAGTGTGTCGTTGTAGGTTACATCACACTCAACTACACGTATGCCATTAACAAACGTACCGTTACTGCTATCCAAATCTTTGAGGTGAAACACGCCAACCCTTGAAGTCGGTGTTATTTCGCAGTGCCGTCTACTGACATAACCATCGGTTATTTTAAAAGGCTGCTCACCTTGTTTGCCTATTACCATTGTCCGGTCAATAACTTTTTCTCCGCCGAACCTCGCCAAACACGGAATTACACAAAAAAGACGTGGGAGTTTTTACATCAACTTACCCCACTAACTGCCGGCCTTCGCATTGCCTAAATGAGATGGGATAAGCAACGCAAAAGTCCACGCCGAATTATATAAAGGCATACAAATATTTTTACAGTATAACCTAATATACTACAAACGTGGACGTTGCATTGCCGTTTCCTCTACCTCATTTTAACAAAAGTTGCGAAGTTTTGCAGTTAGTAGATTCGCGTCAATAAACGTCCTAAGAGGAATCAGAACCAGCTATGTCGTTTGCTGGACTTATCCACTTTGCAAATATAACATATTTATTTAACCGATATTCTATTTTTACGATTTTTTTTGAGGATTTCACAAGATTTTTTAAATTTGCAAAACAAAAACAAATACTATGGCACAACTGCTTGCAAACCCGATTTACGATTCGGCATTCAAATATATGATGCAAAATGAGAGAGCCGCCAAAGTACTTATCAGCAACCTTTTAGAAAAAGAAGTTGACGAACTAAGGCTGCTCACCAACGACACGCCCATAATTGACCGCGACGAACTAAGAATTTTGCGCTTAGACTTTTCCGCCAAAATCCGCGACCGAGTTACAGGCATCAGCGAAATAGTTACCATCGAACTGCAAAAAGCGTATCTCGACTCAGAAGTTATGCGTTTCAGAAACTATCTTGCGCGTCAGTATGCCGACCTGACCAATACCGAAAAGAAAATCCGCGAAACCATCCGCAAAAACAAAGAGTCAGGTGAATACGAGCATGTCAAAGTAGAAACTGTTGAACCTTTGCACATCATAGCCATATATTTCTTGGGCAACGGATTCGAGGATATTCTCGGTACCGACAACCCGATTATTTACAACTACGCCAATCCCGTAGGTGTTGACGGAATGCCAATTCTCGGAATTAAAGGCACTCTCTTTTTCCGCGCACTTACACACGACTCCATCATAGTACGTATCAACTGCCTCAAAGAAAACGCCAAAACCAAAGTAGAACAGATGTTAGAAGTGTTTGTGCAAGGCAACGTATCTCAAAGGTCGAACCAGCTGCTCGAAATCAACGATATCGACAACAAGTCAGAGGAATTCCGCGAACTTGCACGCCCGCTGATTTATGCCGTGGCAGACTCCGATGTCCGCAAAAAAATGGATATGGAAGATGAAATTAATATTTATCTCAGAGACATAGCCATTATCAAAGACGAACACGAGGCGTATGCTTCGATGAATAAGGAATTGAAAGAAGAGTTAGCAGCCACAATTGAAGAGTTGTCGGCAAAAGATAAACAGTTGTCGGCAAAAGATAAACAGTTGTCGGCAAAAGATAAACAGTTATCGGCAAAAGATAAACAGTTATCGGCAAAAGATGAACAGTTGTCGGCAAAAGATGAACAGTTGTCGGCAAAAGATGAACAGTTGTCGGCAAAAGATGAACAGATTTCTAATCAACAAGAGCAATTAACAGCAGTTAATGAGCAATTAGTAAAATCCATAAAATTGCTATACAATTCTAACGTTCCTTTAGATAAAATAGCAGCTACACTGTCTATTTCATTTGACGAAGTAAAAAATAGATTAACCTAACTCAAAAAACAAAAAAGAATATTTAGATTTTTTTTGAAAAAGCATATACACCAATTACAAAAAACCATATATTTGCATAGATAATTTAAATAACAAAAATAATGACTGATTCCAACACCCAATCATCTGAAGTTGCAAGTTTCGACCGCAATTATGCCGAGCTCGAACGTATTAGCAAAGAGTTAGAAAACGCTGACATTTCGGTTGACCTAATGTCTGATTATGCCAAGGAGTGTCTGCCTCTTGTGAGGGCGTGCAAGGAGAAACTTACCCTTACACAAAACGACATCGACTTGCTGATGAAAGAGTTGGAAACCGATAAATAGTTTAGTTATGGAGTCTTCCCAACACAAAATTCACTCCCTCTCCGAAATTACGGGAAGCATAGGTCGGTGCATCAAGAATTTCTACGGTCGTCGACTTTGGGCTAAGGCCGAAATCACAAAACTAAACTTATTTAAAACGGGACATTGCTACCCAGAACTTGTTCAGACTGAAAACGGTAGGATTATTGCCGCCTGCAAGGGCGTTATCTGGAGCAAGGCTTACAACAGAATCAACAAAAAATTTATCGAAACTGTCGGCTCGCCGCTTTCCGACGGCATGACCGTGGTGTTTGAATTTTACACAGCTTTCGACGACAAACGTGGATTATCGCTCATAATCAACGATATCGACATAGATAGCGTGATAGGAGAATCTGCCCGCGCCAAAATTGACACCGTAAACCGCCTAAAATCCGAAGGCGTGTTTGCCCTCAACAAAAACATTCCCGAACCTCGGCTTATTCAGCGCATCGCGGTTATTTCTGTAGCCACAGGCAAGGGATACGCAGATTTTGTTACTGCCATCGAAGGCAACAGCTACGGTTACAGGTATTTTGCTCCGCTATTTTCAGCGGCAATGGTGGGCGACCGCGCGGCAAGCGATATTTCCGCGCAGCTGCACAACATTGACGCCAAGAAAAATCTATTTGATGCCGTGGTAATAATCCGTGGTGGCGGAAGCGATGCGTCGCTGGCGTTTTTCAACAGTTACGAATTAGCCAAAACCGTGGCTAAATTTCCGTTGCCAGTGCTCACAGGCATTGGTCACGCCACCAACAAAACAGCAGTAGAGGAATCGGCTCACCACAGTTTCTCTACACCATCGGAGCTCGCCAACTTCATCATAGACAAATCGCACCAGGCGCAAAACTGCCTTAACGACATAGCCAAATCCATTCATCAAAAAATGTCGGCGGTGGTAAAACGCAACCAAAGCCGTCTGTATACCGAGACACGCACCATAAAGATACATCTGTTGAACGGATTTAACAGCAACAACCAGTATCTCCGCAACATAACCTACCAAATCCGCACTATCGTTACCCAGAAACTTGCCGAAAACCGCAAATACCGTCTTTCGATAATAGTGCGGAATATCGCCTCATCAGTCAAAACTATATCATCGAAATACTTAGAACGTATCAACGACATTGAACGCTCGCTATCGCAACCCCGCAAGCGCAACGTAGGCGACATCTATCTCGGCAGCAACATAATCACTTCTATAAAGCAGCTTCAGCCCGGCAACGTGGTAGAAATCAAGCTGCCAGACGGAATGATAATTGCGGAGATACAGAACATTTCGGAAGACAAAAGATATTAATTCGTTATTTCATTTTTTCCCTAAAGCAAAAAAAACGCCGTAGTGATTACGGCGTTTTTAATATCGGATTATTGAACACTCAAACGAATTAGAAGAATTTAATACGGTCGTCAACAATATTAGCCATCTTCTTCAAAGCGTCGTAAGCCTGATAGCTTGCGCGAGCTTTAAGGTCGTTCTGCATAACGTTGCGGTCGGTGTCGATATTCACCTGCTGAATAGGCTGAGCCGGTGTTTTGGTGGTATTCTGAATAACATATACCGCAGATTTACCGATTACGGGTTTAGACACCTGATTGCTTTCGAGCGATGCTGCCACAGCCACAACTGCGGGATCGTAGTTGCCTCCCATCTGTACAGATGACATGCTGATGTTGGAAGCTTCTCTCACAGGTTTGTTAACCTGAGCGGCGAGAGCGTCAACATTAGTAAGATTTTTAGACTGTAGGTCTGCCAAAATCTTTTCGCCTTTCTTACGGGCTATCACCTCCGACTCGATGGTGGGTCTTACAGCCGACAAAGCAGGTTTGCCTTTTGGGTGGATGCCCACTACTGCGGCTATAACGTATCTGTCGCCAAATTCCATTATTTCAGAAACTTCTTTAGATTTTTCCTCGTCAAAAGCCCAGCGTACCAACTCGCGTGCATTTGAAATTCCGGGGATATTCCTTGTTTCGGAAGTAATGTTGGGAGCTATACGGCGGAGCAGGTTCTCTTTTTTAACAGCCTCTTCAAACTCGCTCACCTTGCGGTTGCTTGCGCCAAACTTGCTTGCTTGGGCGTAAGCCTGCTGGCGGGTTGCGGTGCTTGGACTGATTTCAATCTGGAGAAATCCTACGTTAACCTTCTTCTTAGGAGCAGTCTTGTCAAACACCTTTATGATATGTACGCCGTACATTGATGCCACAGTTGTAATCTTGCCTTTCTCTGTAGCGAAGCAGGCGTCTTTAAATTCAGGAATATAATTTTCACGGTCGGTAAACCATCCGAGGCTTCCGCTGTCGGAAGCAGAACCGGAGTCGTCGGAAACTTCCATCGCCAATGCACCAAAATCGATACCGCTATTAATCACAGTCAAAAGGCTGTCTGCTTTTTTGCGGGCTACTGTTGTGTCTTCGCCCTGACGGTAAGCCACCAAGATGTGCGATACTTTTACCGAGTCGGGCATCTCTTTAACATCAATCAGACGAGCCATCTTATAATACTCGCCGTCGATATAAGGGCCGTAAGTAAAGCCAGGCTGCTGGCTGAACATAAGGCTGTCGACAATTACGTTGGCAATTTCGTCCTTTCTGTAATTGATGTCGCTGTACAGAATGTCTGATTTTGAATTGATAAACGAAACAACGTCGCTTGTAGAGGTGAAGTCGTTTTTCAAATCGTTGATAATGCCTAAGGCGGACGCGCTGTCTTTTGCAGACGGCACAACGTCAAAGGTTACATAAGCCACGTCGCGGGTTTCAACGTCGCGTTCGTACTGTTTAATGTGTTCGTTGTAATATGTCTGCAACTCGTTTTCGGTAAAGGTCACCTCCTCGTCTTTGATGTCGGAATAAGGCATGGAAACGAATTTGACGTCAGAAAGAGTTGTTCTTTCAACAAACTCCTGCTCAACTTCGGATGTTGTAACGCAAAGACCGGCAGCTATCATGTTCAAGTATTTGGAAGCAACGCGGCTCTCTCTGAGCTCGTTTTCAAGATAATACCACATATAATCTCTCTGCTGAATCCTCGATTCGATTTCTTGCCTACTTTCACCGTTTGCAGCTACAAAACGGTCGTTGCTCAAGAACTGCCTTATGCTTGCGGGATTGTAAATTCCGGTTTGAGGATCTGCAAACAACTGACGGATAACGGGTGTAACGTTTCCGGTTTCAACCATGTTGGTGATTTCGTCGTCGGTGGCTATGATACCGAGCTTTTCGGCGTTTACACCGATAACGTTCTCTCTAACCATCTCTTCCCAAACATATTCGCGGATCTGGTCGGACATGTCGCCATCAAGACTCGAAGAACCGGTCGCGAGTTTTATAAAATTTTCTCTCTCGTTCACTTTCTCCTGAAAATCCTGATATGAGATACTCTGTCCGTTGATTTCACCCATTTCAAACTGACTCTTTCCCAAAATCGAGTAGCTCGAATTGAGGAAGTCACCGAGAATAAATGCAAGCAGCGCCGCGCCTACCGCGATGGCGATCAACTTGCCTCTGTTTCTTATTGACTGTAATGCTGCCATTTAAATATCAAAATGATAATGTTGTAAAAAATAATTCGATGACGCAACAAATGCGTTCCAACACTGTACAAAGTAAAAAACCCCAATCCCACTTGCGAATTGAGGGTTTTCGCATCATCTAACTATGCTGCCAAATACTAATATTTGCCTCTGCAGCACTGTTCTGACGATACTGAAAGTTTTTTTCTGCCTTTTCTGCGGCGTGCGGATAATACCTTGCGTCCGTTGGCTGTTTTCATACGCTCTCTGAATCCGTGTTTGTGTTTACGCTTCTTAATCGAAGGCTGAAATGTGCGTTTCATTGTCTTTTATTTATTAATGTGTTTATACTAAATTCTTTCGGCGAAAATACGCTGATTTTCGGACGGCAAAGTTAGAGTTATTTTTTTTGTTTGCAAAAAATAAATATAGTTTTTTGAAAATATTTTTTTCCTACGAAAATGGCTATATATATAAGGTGTGTCAAAAAATCATACGTTCATATATCTCAAAAGTGCGCCTAAGCGTTCTTCCATAAGGTCGGTATATTTTCCGTCGCCCTCGTAAACCGACTTGACGCGGTAGCCGTGGCGTTCGAGCCCTTGTATTACAGCAGAGGTGTCGGATCCGTTGAGCTTGATGGTTACTTCCAAATCGTTGCCTATGTCGTTGGTAAACATACTCTTGATTTTCATATCGTTAGACTCCACCACGGAAGCTATCAGCGCGGGCGAGTAGTGTGTCTGGTTGGTAACAATCTGGATAATGCCGCCAGCATACGAGGCGGAGGTGGCTTCGGCAAGTCCGCGCAGAAGCTGAGCCTCGGTTATCACGCCAAGATAGGTTTTGTTTTGCGCCGATAGCACCGGCATGAGCGAAATATTCCTGTTGGTAACAGCTGCGAGCACTTCAAATATGTGCTGGTTGTCGGTAATATATGGCAACGGCATAGACAAATGGCAGTTGGATACAGGCAGAGTGTCGTCGTCCAACTCGTAAATGTCGGTTTCGCCCACCAGCCCCATGTAATCTTGATTGCTGACTATTGGCAAATGGCTGACTTTAAACTCGTCCATCAGCTGCAGCGCGTCGGCTGCGGTATCGTCGGGACTGAGCGGGGGTATGGTGGTGGATATCAATTCAGACAGTGTCATATCGGATGTTTTTTGTTAAGGCAAAGTAAATAGTTTTTTTACAAATAATTACTATAAAAAAAACTTAAAAAAAGATAAAATCTATAATTTTGCGGCATAATTAATCACACCTATTATTATAAAGTAATTATGGATACTAAAACAAGACTGAGCGTCAACATCAACAAGGTGGCAACCATCCGCAACGCACGTGGAGGCAACAATCCCGATGTAGAACAGGTGGCTGTTGACTGTGAAAGATTTGGCGCACAGGGCATTACAGTACATCCACGTCCCGACGAACGCCATATCAGATACAATGATGTCCGTCTGCTCAAACCATTGGTAAAGACCGAGTTCAACATCGAGGGCTATCCCGACGCAAGATTTACCGACCTTGTGCTCGAAGTTAAGCCAACGCAGGTAACACTTGTGCCCGATGCGCCCGGACAGATTACCTCTAACCACGGCTGGGACGTTGTAAAATACAAACCATTCCTGCGCGAGGTGATTGCCAAGTTCAAAAATGCCGGCATACGTGTTTCGGTATTTGTGGACACGCACCACGAAAACATACTTCACGCTGGCGACTGCGGTGCCGACCGTGTGGAACTATACACCGAGCCTTACGCTTCGATGTTTCCTACCGACCCCGAGGCGGCTGTAAAACCGTTTCGCGAGGCAGCGGAACTGGCTTTGGAACGCGGAATCGAGGTTAACGCAGGTCACGACCTCAGCCTCCAAAACCTTACACACTTTCTCAAAAACGTGCCGGGCGTAAAAGAGGTGTCGATAGGCCATGCGCTTATCTGCGACGCGCTCTACTACGGACTCGAAAATACGATAGGAATGTATCTCGATAGAATTAACCAAGCGTATGTTTAATTCACAATTCATAATTCACAATTCATAATTAGAAAACAAACAAACATCATTTACTAAAATTGATAATTATATGAAAAACAATTTCTATCTGATTCTGGCATTGCTGATGACCTTGTTTATCGGCACGGCATCGGCACAGGTAACCACATCGTCGATTTCGGGACAAGTTACCGACGACAGCGGCGAAACCCTTCCGGGAGCTACAGTTATTGCAGTTCACGTACCGTCTGGCACACAGTACGCATGTATTACCAACGAGAACGGACGCTATTTTATTCAAGGTATGCGTCCGGGCGGCCCTTACACCATCACTTATTCGTTTGTAGGTCTCAACAACGAGATTTTCAACGATGTTCAGCTCTCGCTCGGCGAGGATGCCAAATACAACGCCCAATTGAGGGCAAACACCACCGAACTCAAAGAGGTAGTGGTAGTTGGCGAAAACAAGTTTGACGCTAACAAGACTGGCGCAGGCTCTCGCGTTACCAACGAAGACATTCAGAACCTGCCATCTATCTCGCACTCGGTAGCCGACGCTGCCCGCCTCAATCCCCAGATTACAATTTCGCAAAACGGCGCGATGAGCTTTGCCGGCACGCACAACCGCTACAACTCTTTCCAAGTAGACGGTGCAATGAACAACGACGTGTTCGGACTTACAGCAAGCGGCAGCAACGGCGGTATGGCAGATGCTCAGCCCATCTCGATGGAGACCATTGAACAGATTCAAGTGAGCGTTGCTCCTTTCGATGTTCGTCAGAGCGGCTTTACCGGAGGTTCGGTCAACGCTGTTACCAAGTCAGGAACAAACAATTTTCACGGCTCTATTTATGCCAACTGGCTCAACGAAAGCCTTATAGGTAACAACTACACTCTTATGAACGGCAAAAAATGCGAGAAATACCAGGACGAACTCGAATACCGCATCGGTGCTACAGTTGGCGGTCCCATTATTAAAAACAAGATTTTCTTCTTTGTTAACTACGAAACAACCGACAAGGAATATCCCGACAACTATGGCTTGGGCTCAGCCGCATCAAAGGTTGGTGTCGCCGAGGCTAACGAAATTATGCAAAAATTAACAGAACTGGGCTACACCGGCACATATGCTAACAAAGACAATTATACAAAATCCGAGAAAGCTGGTATAAAACTCGACTTCAATATCGGTTCACGTCATAAGGCTGCGTTCAGCTGGCGTATTGTTGATGCCAAATCACTGCGATACAACAATAGTGCTACAAGCCTTAATACAAACGACTACTTGATGGACTACTCATCGACCACCAACACCTTTGCCGCTGAACTTCAAAGCCGCTTCACCGACAAACTCAGCAACGAGTTCAAGACATCTTACGTGCGTGTACGCGACAGCCGCGACCCCTTCGGTACTTTTCCGATGATTCAGATAAGCAACGTAGGCGACGGCTCTATCAATATCGGAACAGAACGTAGCTCAGGTGCAAACGGTCTCGATCAAGACATTTTTACCGTTACCGACAACTTCACATGGTACAAAGGCAAGCACACAATTACATTTGGTACTCACAACGAGTTTTACAAATTCGGAAACATCTTTATCCAAGATATTTACGGCACATACTACTTTAACTCTCCCGAGTATTTCATTGCATTTGCCAACGGACATGCAACTACAACAGTAGAAGACCAGAGCGGAAACATCTCAGAAGTTAACACTCTTAACCGATACCGCTATGGTAGCGCTAATGTTGACGTTACCGGCGACCCGTTGTGGAAAGCCAAATTCGGAGCAGGTCAGGTTGGTTTCTATGTTCAAGACAAATGGTCTGTTACCAACGACATCGACCTCACATACGGTATCAGAATGGACATTCCATTGTTTTTTGACACACCTACTGCTAACGAGCCTTTCAACCAATACGCCAAGGAGCAGGGATGGGATGTTGAAACAAACCACAAACTCAGCAGTAGCCCAATGTGGTCGCCACGAGTAGGATTCCGCTGGGAAATCAACGGCAACCGCAACTACGTACTCCGCGGAGGTGTGGGCGTGTTCACAGGACGTATCCCATTTGTATGGTTGAGCAACAACTTCTCTAACACAGGCATCCAGCTTTCTACATTCGACGTTCAATCTAAATACAACGCCAAAGATATGGAGCAACTTACTTTTATCACCGATCCGAACGGTCAGAAAGCCAACACAGACAAACTCTCTGCATCAGGTTCGCAAACAATCAACGTATTCACCAAGGATTTCAAATTTGCACAGTCGCTCCGTTACAATCTCGCTCTTGATTTCGCTCTCGGTGGTATCGACTGGACTGCTGAATGGCTCTACTCCCGATCAATCAACGATGTGATTTACTACAACTACGCCTACGATGTGGACGGACAGAAAAACCTCTCTGGCGTTATCAAAGACAACGATTACGACGACCGCACATATATGAAGAAGATTACAGGCGGAACACCTTTCAGCAACATCTACGTGCTTGACAATACCAACGACGGACACTCTTACAGTCTCTCGTTCTCAGGAAAGAAAAAATTCAACTTCGGACTTTCGCTCACTGCAAGTTACACTCATACCAACTCGGTATCTGTCAGCAGCGGTACAAGTTCGGTTGCACAATCTAACTACAACTACAACTACATCCGCCGCAACCCCAACAATCCAGAAATCGGTCGTTCGGCATACAATTTTCCACACCGCGTAACAGCATCTGTAACATACGCCAAAGAGTATGCTAAACATTGGAAATCAACAGTCAGCCTCATCTACACAGGAACATCGGGAGCACCTTACTGCCTCTATTACAACGGCGACCTGAATGGAGATGGTTCCAATAGCAACGACCTCTTCTTCATTCCTACTGATGAGCAACTCGACAAAATGGAGTTTCTCGTTGATGACAAAGGTAAATATACTCCCGAACAGCAAAGAGCCAATATGAAGGCTTGGCTTGCTGCCGACGACTATCTGAGCGAACACCGTGGCGAATACTACGAGCGTTTTGCCGACAACGAGGATTTCGAGCACCATTTCGACTTCCACTTTGCACAGCAGTTCAAGTTCAACGCTGGCAAACGCACGCACACTATCGAATTCACATTCGACATTCTTAACATCAGCAATATGTTCTCAAGCGAATGGGGACGCTATGGTAGTACTGCCGGTTCTTACGCATATTACAATCCCGTTACATTCGACGCTAAGAACAGGAAATACCAATTCCTCCACGATGCCAACTACAATATGCGCTCATACAGCGACTACTATTCTCGCTGGCGCGGACAGATTGGCTTGAAATACATATTCTAAGGCTCAGAATATAACATAATTATTAAAAACACCGCTCAGCAATGGGGCGGTGTTTTTTTATATCCAAAATTTTTCCCCAAAAAAAAATTTCCAAAACTCCTCCTCATTTATCAAGATATTGTATATTTGTAGCACAAATAACTAAGATTTTAAACATCATCAAAAACAAAGTATTAAAAAAATGTTAGTAAAGACATACGCGAGCGCGGTGCATGGTATCGATGCCCTTACGGTAACAGTAGAGATTGATTCGTCGCCGGGTATGGCTATTTTTATGGTGGGACTCCCCGACAACGCAGTAAAGGAGAGCCAGCAGCGAATTGAATCGGCACTCAGGACTATCGGTTTAAGGATGCCGGGCAGAAAGATAGTAATCAACCTCGCTCCCGCCGACATCCGCAAAGAAGGCTCCGCGTATGACTTACCGCTCGCCATAGGCATTCTCGCCGCATCGGAACAACTCTGTGCCGATAAGGTGAGCGACTACATTATTCTTGGCGAACTCTCGCTCGATGGCACTATCAAGCCTATCAAAGGAGCGTTACCAATTGCTATTCAAGCCGTTAAAGAAAAATTCAAAGGCATTATCCTTCCTGCCGAAAACGCTCGCGAGGCAGCCGTGGTAAACAATCTCGAAGTTTACGGAGCGCATAATATTCAGGAAGTTGTGGATTTTTTCAACGGTCAGGACTCAATAGAACAGACAATTATCGACACCCGCAAGGAGTTTTTTGAACATTTCGACACCATCGACCTCGACTTTGCCGACGTTAAGGGTCAGACCAATGTAAAACGCGCCCTCGAGATAGCCGCCGCCGGTGGACACAATGTGATAATGGTGGGACCTCCCGGCGCAGGCAAAACAATGTTAGCAAAGCGTATTCCGTCGATTCTGCCGCCGTTCACACTTCGCGAGTCGCTCGAAACCACCAAGATACATTCAGTTGCAGGGACACTTCCGGCGGGTTCGGCACTTATGACCAAACGTCCGTTCCGCAGCCCGCACCACACTATCAGCGATGTGGCTCTCGTGGGCGGTGGAACATATCCCCAGCCGGGCGAAATTTCGTTGGCGCACAACGGAGTATTGTTCTTGGACGAGCTGCCCGAGTTTAAACGTCAGGTTCTCGAAGTGCTTCGTCAGCCGTTGGAAGACCGCGAAATCACCATATCCCGAGCCAAATTCACAGTAAACTATCCAGCAGGATTTATGCTTGTTGCATCGATGAACCCTTGTCCGTGCGGATATTACAACCACCCCGACAAAGAGTGCGTCTGCTCGCCGTCGCAAGTGCAGAAATATCTCAACCGTATTTCGGGTCCGCTATTAGACCGAATCGACCTTCATGTGGAGGTGGTTCCCGTACCGTTCCGAGAACTGTCGAAACAGACTCCTGGCGAATCGAGCGCAGAAATCCGCAAAAGGGTTATTGCCGCCCGCGAAATACAGCAGAAACGTTACGCCGACTGTCCTCTGATACACTGCAACGCACAAATGACATCTGCCAAGATACGTACTTTCTGCCAGTTAGACGAGGCGAGCGTTACCCTGCTCAAAAATATTATGGAAAAGCTGAAACTCTCGGCTCGCGCCTACGACCGTATCTTAAAGGTTGCACGCACAATTGCCGACCTTGCCGAATCCGAAAACATAACCGCCGCCCACATTGCCGAGGCCATCACCTACCGCAGTCTCGACCGCGAAAACTGGGGTTTTAGATAAGATTTTCTACTAAAACGACATAAAAAAAGCACGAAATCAATCATTTCCGATTGGTTTCGTGCTTAATTATTCAGATTGACAGGTGATTATCTTCCCATATACTCCTGCCAAGATTTAATGGCTATGTCGTTCATATCCTTTTGGCAGAATGCGCTGATAAATGCTTTGGCAAGACGTGCGTTGGTCATCAACGGAATGTTGTGGTCGATGGCGGCGCGGCGAATCTTGTAACCATTGGTGAGTTCGCGCTTGGTTTGGTTTTTGGGGATATTGATAACCAAGTCGATTTTGTGGTCGGCAATTGCCTGCATAATGTTTTCGCCGCCTTGTTCGTCGGGCCAGCAGAGAGTTTCTGATTTGATACCGTTTTCGGCAAGAAATTTACTTGTGCCGGCGGTAGCAAAAATCTTCACGCCCTTGTCTTGCAGCATTTTGCAGGGTTCAAGAAGGTCAACTTTGCCCTTAGCATCGCCAGAAGATACGAGCACGCCTTTTTCGGGAACTTTGAATCCAACCGAAAGAAGGGCATTCATAAGAGCCTCGTTGAAATCGTTGCCAAGGCAGCCAACTTCGCCGGTCGACGACATATCCACACCCAAAACAG
>JAFYFR010000055.1 GCA_017543645.1 Bacteroidales bacterium | reverse complement strand
GTATTTTTTTATTCTACAAAAGGCTATCTTTTATAAGAATGGCAGTTTTTTTTATTTTTTATGCCTTACCACAAATATAGTAGGGGAGAGGAGGTAGCTAATTATACTAAAAATATATATTATAAAGACTTAATTTCGTCAATACTTAGCTGGGTATATTTAGAAATGACGTCGATTGGTACACTGTCGAGTTTCATTTGCTTTGCTATGGTGATGGCTTGGGAGTGCGCACCTTCGGCACGACCTTTTTCTATCGCTTTATCGTGAGCCATAATATCCATAGTCTCTAACATACTTTGTTTATATGTAAGATTCTCCAAATAACGGCGGTAGGCGATTTTTTCCTCGTCGGTAAGTCGGTTGTAGTTGAGCGCCTCGCGGGCTTCGGATAATCCTTGGGCGGTGAACTCAACGGGGATGTCGCCAGTTTTTAATACCGAAATCCATTGCTGCAGGGGCGATATGGCATACTCGTCGAAGTTGTTGACTCTTAAAAGGTAATATTCGGGGAATATGTCGCTGACAGCCTCTGCATTGTAGAGTATGTGCTGTTTTGGGGTAAGTTGCAAAACATCATTCTTGTCGAATATGTTGGTAAACTGTGTAGTGCCTTTGTAGACATAGCCCTTGCCTTGTCCGAGGCCGAAGTAGACAATGTTGATAGAATATACTTTGGTGATTTTTCCGTATGCCTCGCCCAGCTTGGTGTATTGGGCTATAACCTTCGACGTGCCGAACACCATGCGCTGGAAAAAATCTATTTCGTGGTCGTTCTGTACCTCGATGATGTATTTTGCCTTGTTTTCGTCCTCAACAAGGAGGTCTACTCGGTTGAATTTTTGCGTGTCTTCGTCCTGATTGCTCTCGCTTTCAAGTATATTGGTGATGGTTATCTGGCGTTCTAACAATACGCTCAGAAAGCCTTCGAGTACAACGGAATCAGCCTTGTTGCGCAAAAGGCGTTTAATCATCCAGTCGAAACGAACATAATTTGCCATGGCGTGTGGGTTTTTGTATATTTTCTTTGAGTACAAAGATAAGGATATTTATATAAATAAACAATTTTCACTCAAAAATCTCGACGGCTAATGTTACCGTCTGTAATAATTTTTGTATAATTTTGTGGCGATAAACATCAACCCTATAAGCAATGGACGTTTCAAGAGCATTAGATTTTTTAAGCCAGTTGGGCGGCAACAACAACCGCGAGTGGTTTGCCGCGCACAAAGATACTTATTTGCAGATAAACAAAGAAGTCAACGATTTTGCCGACCGTATGATACTGAATGTATCGCAGTTCGACAATCTTGGCAACATCACCGCCAAGGACTGCACCTACCGCATCTACCGCGACATAAGGTTCTCGGCCGACAAGTCGCCTTTTAAGACCCACATAGGCGTATACCTCTGCCGCGGCGGAAAGAATAGCGAGCTTGCCGGATACTATATCCACTTTGAGCCCGGGCACTGCATGGTGGCTTGCGGTGTGTGGTGTCCCTCGAAGGATAATTTAGAGTATATCCGCCGCTTTATCTTCAACGACCCTGAGTCGTACCTTAAAATTATCAACCATAAGGACTTCAAGGGCAATTTCATTATGATGGACGACAAGCTGAAGACCGCCCCCAAGGGTTATCCCAAGGATTTTGAGCATATCGACCTGATAAGGTACAAGTCGTTTTCGCCTTACAGGAATTTTAGCGACGCGGAGTTCTGCGCCGACGGCTTTGAGGATATGGTTACGCGCTATCTGTCGTATCTGAAGCCGTACGTCCAGTATATTAATAATATTATAGAATAAAAAATGTAGGGACGTGGCGTGCCGCGTCCCCACAGGTAAGGGCGTGGCGTGCCACGTCCCAAACAATCAATAACAAATTTTCGGTTAGAACGGGAGGTCGCTTTCCTGGACAGAGTCTACTGGCTGCTCTACCGGGCCTGTAGGCTGGTTAGCCGCCTGTGTCTGACCTGCGGGCTGTGTGTTAGCTACGGGAGCGTTAACGCCGATGCGTTCGATTTTCCAGGCGTTGAGGGTGTTGTACCATCTGCCCTGGTATTCGTGTCCGCGGATGTCGAACGATACTTTGATGTTTTCGCCTATCTGAAACTGGTCGATAGGCACGCGGTCGTTAAATACGTTGAACACTGCGCTCTGAGGATATTGTCCGGGAATTTCGATAACGAAATCCTGCGAAGCCCATGATGAGCCGCTGGAGGATACGCCGGTGCGGCGGTCTAAAAGGTGTGTGAGTTTGCCTTCTATTTCTAATGCCATAATAATGTGTTTTATCGGTTTATATTATTATTTCTTTTTATTCTTAGATTCGGTTTCGGGTTTGATAATCTGCACGAGTTCCATTTCGAAAGTGAGCAGGCTGTTAGGCTCAATCATGCCGTTGTCGGCAGGGCCGTACGCGAGGTCGGGGTGAATCCACACCTGCACTTTTTCGCCGAGCGACATGAGCTGGAGCATCTCTGACCATCCTTTGATAACGCCGCCAACCATGAATCTCGCGGGCTGGTTGCCACGGAGGTCGGTGCCGTCAAACTCTGATCCGTTGAGGAGTGTTCCACGGTAGAGACATTCCACCTGGTCGTCGGCTTTGGGGAACTGTTTTCCGTCGCCGGGGGTTAACACCTTGTACTGCAGACCGCTTTCGGTGGTGATTACGCCCTCTTTGGTCTTGTTGGCTGCGAGAAACTCTTCGGCGGCCTTGAGGTTGGCTTCCGCCATTTTAGCAACCTTCTTGTTCATGTAGCTGCGGAAGATGTTGGTGCATTGCTCGCGGGTGAAGCCCCAAGCCGAATCGCTTTCCAAGGCTTTTTTTACGCCCGACATGAACGGCTGGAGGTTGATTTCGGAAAAGTCCTGCGCCAGCTGGCTACCCAGGTTGAGACCCAATATGTAGCTTACTGTGTCTAATTCGTTGTTGAGATTAGCTTTTGAGCTGATTTCTGTGCCTTGCTGTTTGCACGAGACGGTAGCCGACAGCAACAGTGCGGCGGCCGATAGTGTTAAAATGTGTTTTTTCATTTTATTATTAGTAATCTTTATTTATTCCTGATCGTAGTTGATGTCCGTGTCTGACTCGTCGTCGTTGTCGATGTTGGCGCCTACCTCCACTGTTACCAGCTCCACGTCGAAAATCATTGCCGAGTAGGCCGGAATCTCCTCCGAGGGGGCATAGTCGCCGTAGGCGAGGTCTTGCGGGATGTAGAATATGTACTCTGCGCCCTCTTTCATCATTTTGAGGCCTTGTGCGAGACCCGGGATTATGTAGTCTAAGGTGAGTTCGGTGGGTTCGTCGCTGTCGAACGACGAGTCGAACACAGTGCCGTCGATAAGCTTGCCCTCGTAGTAGATGTGCACGGCGTCGGAGTCGGTGGGCATGATGCCGTTTTCTTTTCCGGGTTTTACTATTTTGTACTGGAGTCCGTTTTCGAGCGTTACCACGCCGGGTTGTTTTGCGTTTTGCTCAAAAAACTCCTTCGCCATTTTCAGCTGTTCGTCTTTTTTCTGCTCTTCGAGTTTTGAGAGGCGCGCTTCCACTATTCCGGAGGCGGTGGCGCGGTCGAAGGCGGGGCTTTGGCTGATGGCGTCCTTAAACGCCTTGCCTATGAGGTCGGGATTGGCCGGCAGCCCTTCGGAAAGGATGTTTTGCGCGAGTATAAGTCCGATGCTGTACGACAGCGAGTCGTCCGACGAAGATATTTTAATCTTGTCGAAATATTTTTGTGCAGAAGTCATCTGCGCACCGGCAAGTATGAGAAGTACGATATAAAATACTCTTTTCATTTTGTTTTGAAGTTTATGTGGAAAATGTTTATTTTAAAATTTCTATAATTTCTTCTTTAACTTTCTCAATTGAGTCGTTGATAGGGTTCTGGTCGGCCTGCGCCATCATTTGCAGGATATACTTGCTGAGGTCGAGGGCGGTGTTCTCGTCGGTCATGCGCTGCGCCGAGATGTTGATTAGCTCCACGATGCTCTCCTTTGCGGTCTTTACCGCCTCCCACGATTCGTCGCTGAGGTATATCTGCTGCGACATGTTGTGCTCGTATTCGGCACGGATGGTGGTTATTAGTGCGCGCTGGAACTCTTTTGCCGACATTCCGGGCGACTGCACCCTTACGAGCAGGTTTCCCGGGTTGATGCGTTCCAAAAAGAGGATTACTCTCTCAAAAGCCGCCAGTCGGAGGGGGGTGATGATTTTCTGGTTGTTCATTGCCAGATCCAGACGCTGTTTTTGCTCTTCGCGGATAAGAAATTGTCTGATTGTAAGATACGAACATGCCAGCACTACCAGCGCGGGCACCAAGTATTTCATAAGTTCTGCTAAATCCATTTTTCGTGTTTAAAATTCACGCCAAAGGTAATAATTCTTTGTGAAAATAATTGCGCCGAGTGGATTTTTAATTTTTTTTTTCGGATACACTTTAATATATTTGCGATATAATTGATTTTCGACACATGAGACGTGATATATTATTGCTTATAACCATATCGCTGATATTCAACGCTTGCGGCGGCAGAATAGAGCGCGCTCACTCTTATTTTAATATCGAGGGACGGCTTTCGGGGTCGCACGGCGGCGATACGGTTTTTTTAAAGCGCGTTATAGAAAAAGGTTACGAGTTTGCCGACAGCACCATAACCTCAGCCGATGGTTCGTTTGCGCTGTCGGCACAGGCGGCAGGCCCTGATTTCTATGTGCTCCATGTCAACAGCCAGCCCCGTACCATAATGCTCGTGGCAGATTCGCTGCAGCAGATATATATATCCGCCAAGGCGGAATCTTACGACATGGACTACGTGCTGCGCGGTTCGCCCGAGAGCGAGGACATCTGCGAGATGGTGCGTAGGCTCAACACCGTGCGCCGTGTCAACGATTCGCTCGGACAGATTTTCCGCAGGAATATCAACACGCCTAATCTTCAAGGGCTTAAGCACGAGCTTGATTCTGTATACTATGTCTATCTTAACGGACTGAAGAGCTATTCGCGCGGCTATGTTACACAGAATCCGTCGTCGTTGGCGTCGGTTGTGTGCCTTTCGCAGTATGTAGCCCCGAGGATACCTGTGTTTGACCCGAAAGAAGACCTGAGTTATTTTAAAACCGTGGCAGAAGCTTTGGACAAGAGGTTTCACGGAAGCTTCCATGTAGAAAAGCTCCAGAAGTATATCGAAAAAATTGAGACCTCCGACGGGGGAGGGGATATGATGGAAATTGTAAGAAAGGGCGACAAGGCTCCCGAAATAAAGCTTCCCAACCTTAGAGGCGATTCTATAAAGCTGTCGTCGCTGCGTGGCAAGTATGTGCTGGTGGATTTCTGGGCATCGTGGAGCGACGTTTCTACCCGGAACAACGAGAACCTTGTGAAATGCTACTGGAAATACTACCATTCAAACTTTACCATATTCCAAGTATCGTTGGATAACAACTACGAGCGATGGAAACAGGCTGTGAAGGATCAGAAACTTTCGTGGACGCAGGTGTGCGACAGCAAGGTGTGGGACGGCAAGGCTGTTAAGGACTACGGAGCTACCAAGCTGCCTTACGGCGTGCTTATTTCGCCCGACGGCACGGTGCTGAGCACAGGCGTTATTTCCGAGAACCTCGACCAGATACTTTCGGAGCATATCGGCAAGCCGCGTCCGGCACCCAGACCCCAGCCCGCCCAGCAGTAATTTAGTAACAAATAAAACCTTAACAATATGAAAGAATTTTTTAAATACTTTTTTGCAGCCTTGGCAGCCATGTTTGTGTATGGATTTGCCCAGATAGGCATCTATTTCATTATGATGATAATGATGTTTTCGATGGGCGGAAGCTCTACGTCGAAAACCAAGGTGGAGGACAACTCCGTGCTGCGCCTCAATCTCAACGGCAACATCACCGAACGCAGCGTTACGCAAAACGATGTATACGGTATGCTCTCCGGCTCGTTAGGTATCGAGCAGACAACAGGATTAGACGAGATTCTCCGCGGTATCAAGGCAGCCAAAACCGATAAGAAGATTTCGGCGATATATCTCGACCTCAGCACAATATCTACCGACTTTGCCAACCTTCAGTCAATCCGCGGGGCTCTCGAAGACTTTGCCGAGAGCGGCAAGCCTATTTATGCGTGGGCCGAATCGTACGACCTTGCCACTTACTACCTCGCAAGCACCGCCACTAAGATATTTATGCGCGAGCTCGGAGGTCTGGAGATAACCGGCATAGCATCGCAGTCGATGTTTTACAAGCCTTTTCTCGACCGTCTTGGAATCGACGTGCAGGTTATCCGCCACGGAAAGTTCAAAAGCGCGGTGGAGCCTTATCTCCAAGGCTCTATGAGCGACGCCAACCGCTTGCAGATGTCCACTCTGGTCAACGATGTCTGGAATGTGGTTTCTGCCGACATCTGCCAGAGCAAGAACATCGCCGCCGCCGAGTTTAACCAGCATGTCAACAACCTCGACTTCTATTCCGACCTTGACCTTTGCGTAAGCTCGGGCATGATTGACGCTCTGATTTCGCATAAAGAGGCGGAGGATTCCTTAAAGGCGGCTATCAACGTGGCAGAGGACGAAGAACTTAAAATAGTGTCGCTCACCGGCTACCTTACCTCGCTCAAAGACGAGAAACCCAAGACCGACAAAATAGCCATAATCTATGCCGAAGGCGAGATAGACCCCACTGGCGACGAATCCTCATATATCACCGCCGCCAAGATATGCGAGGCGTTCAAGACCGCTCAGGACGACGAGGATATAAAGGCAGTGGTTTTCCGCATTAATTCGCCCGGAGGTAGCGCCACCGAAAGCGAAGAAATCTACAAGGCTGCCAAGGCGTTTGGCGAAAAGAAACCTCTTGTGGTGTCGATGGGCAGTTACGCCGCATCGGGAGGATATTATATAGCCTGTCCCGCTCAAAAGATTGTGGCAATGCCGTCTACCATCACTGGCAGCATTGGCGTGTTTGGCGTTATCCCTAATGTGGAGAAACTTTTGAAAGACTACGAGCTCAACGTGGAGACCGTTGGCACTCACAAACATTCGGGTATGGGTTCGATGTACACCAAGATGGATTCGCGCGAGATTGACGTTATACAGCAGAGCGTGGAAACTGTTTACGGACGCTTTATCAGTCACGTGGCAGAGGGTAGGAATATGACCACTGCCGAGGTTGATTCCATTGGTCAAGGACGTGTTTGGAGCGGTGCATCGGCTTTAAAAATAGGTTTGGTAGATACTCTCGGCACTCTCAACGACGCGCTTAAAATAGCCGCCGAACTTGCCGACGTGAGCGAATATTCTACCACTGCTCTTCCTGAGCTTCAGGACGATTCAATGTCGATGCTACTCAATCTGTTGTCGATGAGTGTTTTTACACCCCAAAGCCAGATGCCCGAGGAGCTGACCCCCTTGCTCAACGAGTACAAGCGAATTAAACGTATGGAAGGCGTTCAATGCCGTATGGAGCCGTTTATGCTGGAGTATTAGAATGATAACCTAAAAACGATACCACTATGGATTTAGCAACAATGAAGAAAGTGATAGCAGACTATTTTAAGACTCAGCCTATAATAAAGGCATGGCTCTTTGGTTCGTGGGCTCGCGGCGAGGAGACACCGCTGAGCGATGTGGATTTGCTGGTACAGTATGATGAAGACGGCATAAGCCTATTGAAGCACGCTGCGATGATTTGCGAATTGGAAAAAATATTGGACCGACCTGTGGATATAGTTGAAGATGGAACATTGCGTCCGTATGCTATGAAAAGTGCAAACCGTGATAAAAAGTTGATTTATGAGAGAAGAAGTTAGAGACAAGGATAGACTTGAACACATTATTGAGGCTATCGACCATATTACTGAGTTTACTGATGGTAAGACAAAAGAAGATATAGAAGCCGACTATTTGCGTTATTTTGGTATCATCAAGAACATAGAAATAGTTGGCGAAGCCGCATATAAACTTACTCATTCGTTTTGCCGAAAATTTTCAGAAACACCTTGGGAGTTTATTGCGAGAATGAGACACGTGCTTGTTCACGACTATTATCAGATTGACAGTCGCGAGGTTTGGAAAGTTATTAAGGAGGATCTTGCTCCACTCCGCCAACAGATTGCCCGCTACCTTGCCGAAACCGACTGGGACGAGTGGGAGAAAAACGCTGTGGTTATCAAAGAAACAGCCGTTCACAAAAACCTGATTCAAACCGCTACACGTATGAAGGACAAAGGTTACGATACTGATGAGATTTGCAGCATTACCGGTTTGAGCCGAGAGGAGATAGACAGAATATAAATTTTTTAACCCACATATAACAAAAAAGATGATTATTAAAAGATTACTATTGATTTTGGCGTTGCTGCCGATGATGGCGGTGGCGCAGACCGAAAAACTGTGGCTTGATTTCAAGACATTGGAAGAACCGTTTGTGTTTGGTTTTTCGTCGAAAAATGCCACATTCGACGCTCTTAAGAAAGAACTTTACTGGGATATTCCCAATTTTTATACAGCCAAAAAGCCCGAACAGGCAAGTTTTTTGGTGGTGGATAATTCTAATAACTCTGCCATCTCGGGCGACGGTTTTTTAATCAACGCCGACGAAAAAATGGTAAAAATCGAGGCAAAAACCTCTGCCGGTGCACTTTATGGCGTGTATGAGTATTTGAGACTTTATTCCGCCGGCACTAAGGTTATCAAAAACCACGTGTCGAATCCCACCTACAAATACCGCATCCTCAACCATTGGGACAATCCCGACGGCAGTGTAGAACGTGGTTATGCCGGAAAATCTATTTGGTTTGACGGTGGTAAAATTCATTTCCGCTCCGACATCGAAACCTACGCCCGCGCCAACGCTTCAATTGGTATCAACGGCACTGTTATCGACAATGTTAACGCCGACCCAAAGGTGCTTTTGCCCGAAATGCTGCGCGACATCAAGACCGTTGCCGACCGTCTCCGTCCCTATAATATTAAGGTGTATTTGGCTGTTAACTTTTCGTCGCCAACGGCTATCGGCGGTTTAAAAACTTCCGACCCGCTTGATAAGGATGTAATTAATTGGTGGACAAATAAATGTAAAGAAATCTACAAATTGATTCCCGATTTTGGCGGATTCCTTGTAAAGGCTAATAGCGAAGGTCTGCCCGGACCAATGGATTTTGGACGCACTCACGCCGATGGTGCCAATATGCTTGCCAAGGCTCTAAAACCTTACGGTGGAATTGTTATGTGGCGCGCCTTTGTGTATAATCCTCAGGGTGGCGACCGTGCGAAACAGGCTTACGACGAGTTTATGCCCCTCGACGGAAAATTCGACGACAATGTGATTATCCAAGTTAAAAACGGTCCTGTGGATTTTCAGCCACGCGAACCATTTAGCCCGCTGTTTGGAGGTTTGAAAAAGACTCCCATTATGCCCGAACTCCAAATCACACAGGAATATCTCGGATACAGCGACCACCTCTGTTTCCTTGCCACTATGTGGAAAGAATTTTTGGATTATCCTGTCAACAACAAAGAAACCGTTAAGCAAACCACACAGTATCACCCCTTTACAGCCATTGCGGGAGTTGCCAACACTGGCACTATGAAAAACTGGTGCGGATATGTGATGGCGCAGTCAAACTGGTATGCCTTTGGACGTTTGGCGTGGAATCCCGACCTTACCGCTCAGCAGATAGCCGACGAGTGGATTGCCCTTACCCTCACCTCCGACAAATCTGCCGCCGCCAAAATTTCGGATATGATGATGAAATCGCGCGAGGCTGTTACTGACTATATGACTCCCCTCGGACTGCATCACCTTATGGGTTGGAGCGACCATTGGGGTCCCGAGCCGTGGTGCGATATTCCGGGCGCACGCGAAGACTGGATGCCGCGTTATTATCACAAAGCCGCCGACGATGGTCTCGGTTTCAACCGCTCGTCCTCTGGCAGCAATGCCGTAGTGCAGTATCAAGAGCCTTTGAAATCACTCTACGATAATCCAAAACTCTGCCCCAAAGAGTATGTCCTATGGTTTCACCATTTGCCGTGGAATTACACCTTCGACAACGGCAACACACTTTGGAACGAACTCTGTTATCATTACACCAAAGGCGTTTCGCAGGTAGAGAATTTTCAAAAAACTTGGGCATCGCTCAAAGGCAAGGTGTCAGACCCGATTTACAACGAGGTGGCTAAAAAACTCGAAGTGCAACTCGACGAAGCCCAATGGTGGCGCGACGGCTGTTTGCTCTATTTCCAAACCTTCTCAAAAATGGAACTCCCCTTCACCCCAAAATACACCTTCGACCAATGCAAAGCCAAACTCAAAACTAAGGAGTATGTGGCACGGCAAAAAGATTAATTGGCACTAAGTGCCCCCAAAAACGGTTAGTGCCAAGATATAGGTTTTATATTTTGGCACTAAATTGTTTTATTTGCAAAAAAATGTTGGCTAATTTTTGTAAAATTGCTAATTATTGGTATCTTTACCACAAAAATATAGATTATGAGCAAGGAATTATTGATAAATATGCGTGAATATATTTTGAAGAATCTTTCATACGAAGAAAAGATGTGGCTTATAAGCGAGTTGGAAGATTTGGATAAAGAGGAAGAATTGATGTGC
>JAFYFR010000054.1 GCA_017543645.1 Bacteroidales bacterium | reverse complement strand
GGCGAAAGCATCTGGGACATCAAAAAACGCATCGGCTACATTTCTGCCGAAATGCACCTATATTTTCGTGAAAATCAGCCGTGTATCAAGGTGGTTGCATCGGGATTGTTCGACACTCAGGGACTTTTCCGCGTCTGTCACCAGCCACAATACAACAAGGCTTTGGAAATAATGCGCACATTTGGCATCGACCACCTCGCCGAAAAACCGTTTTTAAAGACCTCCGACGGCGAGCAGCGGCTTGTACTCCTTGCCCGAACAATGATTAAAAATCCAGACTTGCTGATACTTGACGAGCCGCTCCACGGATTAGACGCCGTAAACAAGGCACGTGCGCGGAAGATAATATCGCACTATTGCGCACAACCGCAACGGACATTAATCTACGTTACACACAATTTCGACGAAATACCGGGAAATATTGATAAAAGTTTGAAAATTAACACAGTTTTGTAATGTGTTAAATCATTTTTTTCTTATATTGCGACAATATTAAATATCCTTGTTCACCTGTTAAGGTCGAGGACTTTGAACAACTTTTAACTCTTTTCATTTATGGGAAAAAATACTTTGACCAAGAAAACTGTGCAGCTTTGGCACATAATATTTTTCTTGCTTGCGGTGTTCCATGCCAATTTGGTTGACGCCCAAGAATCAAAAACAATCTATCGAGACGGCAACGTTTCTGTCTGCCAGTATTCCGACGGTTGGGAAATACTTCACGGTTCTACCGTTGTGGCATACGGCGACGGCATTTTTCAAACCGAAGATATGCCTCCCGCCCTGCAGCAGTTTCTCGACTATTACGCCGAGCAAAAACCTGCAAGAAAAAGCCTTAGGAAAAACGGCACGCCTTCCAATACCGAATATGGGCCTCTGCTTACAACAGCATGGAATCAGGGCGAACCGTACAACAACCTATGCCCGGAATTAACATTCAAGGCTTCTGATGGTTCATTCTTTTCAAAGAAGACTATCACAGGCTGTTCTTCAATATCATCATCGCAAATGATGTTTTTTTACGGATTTTGCCAGCCGATAAATGTCAGCGGCAGTCATCATACCGTGAATTATAGCAATTTAACTAAAATTGAAGCACCGTATATCAGTTCTTACGATGGAAACAATTATTCGTATTCTTACAGTTACACACCCGACTTCGACAAGATAGCCAACAACGACGACGAACTTGCTAAATTTATAATCGGTGTGGCATTGGCACAAAAAGCTATTTTTGGAACTGATGGTACAAGTACTTACACCAACACCCAAATGGATGCCATTAAAACCAACTTCGGATACAACTGTCAGGCATGGGACATCACCTCTCTTACCGACGGCAACTACATTGCAGACGCCATAAAAAAAGGAAAACCCGTAATTATTGGTGGCAGCAATAGCGAAGGCGGACACTCGTTTATTATCGACGGCTACAACGGCAGTATGTTTCATATCGACTATGGATGGGCTGGCAAAGACAACGGATGGTATGCTTCTACTCAGTATCCCAACAATCAACACATCATCATAGCCACGCCAAATGTTGACAACGCCGCAGATATGCAAGAAACGCCCGAACACGTTGTCATTCTCAAAGGCAACGACATCATAAAAACGGTGGACATGGCAATCCAAGGCAAAAACCCATTGGAATACAAGCAAAACGAAACCATTTCGCTCGAAGCCGGCGAATACTCATTCTATTTTGAGTATCCCGACGGATCAAAACTTGCGCCCTACACCACATCAGAAATAGCATTTAACAGCACCAACACCACTTACACCAAACGCGGCAACTTTGTGTCCACCCCTGCCACCATCAAGTTAGACCAAGGTTACAATCTCGATTTTTACCATAATGTAGGCAAGGGATTAATAACGATAAAACTCTCCGACGCTATTGTTTCAATTGCTGGCAAGGTGTTAGACAACAATGGCGACCCGGTAGCAGGAGCTATTGTTTCCACCAGCGAGAAAGAACCCGTTCCTGAAATATCAAGCCAGTACAACGAGAAGTTTTCAATGGGCTATTATATCAGCAACACAAGCATTGATTTTGTTCCAACAAAAAAATATATCACCAACTTTAGCGTAAAAATATGGAAAGCTGGAACTCCTACAAGCGACCTGATTATCTCGCTTTTAGACAGCGACAATAATTTGGTATGCAGCAAAACATACACAAAAGACGACTTTGCCACTTCATCTAAGGAAATAGTAATCAACCTTGACAACCCGTATCCAGTCTCAACCGACAAAAAATGCCATATAGTGTTAAGTGCCAAAAGCGACAATAGCAACGCTTATCTCTGTGCCAACGTCAACGAAAAATATATCTACACAGTATACGGAGTTGACGACTATTATTCCACCACCGATGCAGAAGGCAATTACGTAGTAGTTGTTCCGAAATATTGGACTGGAACATTAGATGCCTTTTCTGGTATAAAACTGTTTAATACATTATCGTTCAACAATATTGCCGAAAGCCAAACTGCTCAGAACTTTGTTCAGACAGGCACAAGCATAATTGATATTACGGGCAAGGTGGTTGACAATAACTCAGCACCTTTATCTGGTGCTATGGTTACTGAGGCAACCACAATACCGTCGGTAACAACTGGACCAAAAGAAGAAACTGCTTCTTCCTACACTTCATATAATGGATTCTTTATTTCAGACAATACTTTTTCTTTTGTACCAACCAAAGAGTACATCACTCAAATAGACATTCTCGGATGGAAAAAAGAAAATGCTATCGGTGATGTAACTGTTTCGGTATTAGATGATAACAAGACAATATTAGCAACTGCTATTATTTCTGGAAATGATTTCACAACACATAAAAAATGGCTGTCCGCTCATTTCGATAATATGATTAAAGTTACTTCCGGCGAAACTTATTCTTTAAAACTTCAGGCCGAATATAGTAACAATATCGGGTTTCTTTATGTGGTTACTACTAAAGGTGTGGCATCTTCGATTAATTACCGTATTTACGGCACCGATGATTATTTTGTCTACACCGACAACAACGGCAACTACACCTATTCCGTACCCAAAGGTTATGCAGGCAAACTTCACGCATTTTACGAAGATAAAACATTCAACGAAATATCATTTTCAGGATTGCAACAATCGGTTACTGATATGGACTTTACCGAAAACGGCTCAAATATAGTGTTCGGCGTGGATCATATAACCGTTACGCCGCCCACAAAGAAAGATTACTTTGTCGGCGAGGAGTTTGACCCCACTGGAATGGTTGTTACAGCCGAATACACAGACCACACAACCGCCACCATAACTTCGGGTTACACCATTTCGGGCTTTGATTCCCAAAACGCAACGACCATAACCGTTACCGTCACCTATGGAGGCAAATCAGACGACTTTGAGGTGAATATCAATGCTATTCCAAAATATACCCTTACATATATCCTTGATAATGAAATATATAAAACAGAACAAATAGAATTAGGAGCCACAATTACTCTAATAGCCGCCCCCACAAAAGAAGGCTACACTTTCAGCGGCTGGCAGTGCAGTTATACCACTATGCCCGACAATGATGTGGAGATAACAGGAACATTCCAAATCAACTCCCACACTATCACTTACAAACTCGACGGCGAAGTTTACAAAGAGTTTTCGGCTGATTATGGCACTACCATAAATCTTATAGCCGCCCCCACCAAAGCAGGCTACACATTCAGCGGCTGGCAAAGTGATTATACCACTATGCCTGACAACGATGTGGAGATAACAGGAACATTCCAAATCAACACCCACACTATCACTTACAAACTCGACGGCGAAGTTTACAAAGAGTTTTCTGCTGATTATGGCACTACCATAACCCTTATAGCCACCCCCACAAAAGAAGGCTACACTTTCAGCGGGTGGCAAAGTGATTATACCACCATGCCTGACAACGATGTGGAGATAACAGGAACATTCCAAATCAACTCCAACACTATCACTTACAAACTCGATGGCGAAGTTTACAAAGAGTTTTCGGCTGATTATGGTACTACCATAAATCTTATAGCCGCCCCCACCAAAGAAGGCTTCACTTTCAGCGGCTGGCAGTGCAATTATACCACCATGCCCGACAATGACGTGGAGATAACAGGAACATTCCAAATCAACTCCCACACTATCACTTACAAACTCGACGGCGAAGTTTACAAAGAGTTTTCGGTTGATTATGGCACTACCATAACCCTTATAGCCGCCCCCACCAAAGAAGGCTTCACTTTCAGCGGGTGGCAAAGTGATTATACCACCATGCCTGACAACGATGTGGAGATAACAGGAACATTCCAAATCAACTCCCACACTATCAGTTACAAACTCGACGGCGAAGTTTACAAAGAGTTTTCTGCTGATTATGGCACTACCATAACCCTTATAGCCGCCCCCACCAAAGAAGGCTACACTTTCAGCGGCTGGCAGTGCAATTATACCACCATGCCCGACAATGACGTGGAGATAACAGGACTGTTTACAAAGAATGTAGAACCTGAGCCGCAACCTCAGCCCGAACCCGAGCCACAACCTCAGCCCGAACCCGAGCCACAACCACAGCCCGAACCCGAGCCACAACCACAGCCCGAACCTGAGCCACAACCTCAGCCCGAACCTGAGCCACAACCTCAGCCCGAACCTGAACCGCAACCTCAGCCCGAACCTGAACCTACACCAGTTTCTGATATAGCCGACCCTTCAGATGATGTTAAAGTTTGGAGTTTTGGAACAACGGTATTTATTGAGTCCGTCCCCGGCAGTAGGCATGAAATATTCAACCTTAACGGTAGCTCCATTGTGAAATCACCCTCACAATCCACCCTTGAACAAATATCTATTAGCAAAGATGGCATTTACATCGTTGTAGTCAACAATAAATCTTACAAAGTGATTATTCAACACTAATAGAAGCATCCATAAACAACAAAAAAACGCTGCACAAATACTGCAGCGTTTTTTGTTTTCTGTACGAAAACAGTAGACATTCCTCTGATTAAGTCTATTTATTACATCATCATCTTTATCAACCTCGCCAATGTGCTCTTCATTTCTTTGCGTTGCACAATGTAATCGAGGAAACCGTGCTCCAAAAGGAACTCGCTGCTCTGGAAACCTTCGGGAAGGTCTTTGCCGGTGAATTCGCGTATAACTCGCGGACCAGCAAAACCAATCAACGCGCCCGGCTCGGCCATATTGATGTCGCCAAGCATAGCATACGATGCCGAAACACCGCCGGTGGTAGGATTCAGCATTACTGAAATGTAAGGCAACCTGGCCTCGCTCAGCTGTGTGAGCTTGGCGGATGTCTTGGCCATCTGCATAAGCGAAAACGCGCCTTCCATCATACGCGCGCCACCGCTGCGGCTCATGATTACAAGCGGAAAACCGTTTTTGATACAATAGTCCACACTGCGAGCAATCTTTTCGCCCACAACCGAACCCATAGATCCGCCGATAAACTCAAAGTTCATACAGTCAATAACCACTCCGCGGCCTTCGATATTGCCTGTGGCAGCGGTTATAGCATCGTGCAAGTTGGTAGACTTGACGGCCTGCTCTATGCGGTCGGTGTATTTTTTACGGTCGATAAAATTGAGAGGGTCGCCACTCTTGATGTTTCCGAAAAGCTCGGTGTATTGCGAATCGTCGAAAAGCATATTAAAATATTCCTCGGTAGAGATGCGCTCGTGGTATCCGCAGTCGGGACACACGCCGAGATTCTCCTTATGGTCGTCGGTTGTGATAATTTTTTTGCACTGCGGACACTTGTACCACAGTCCCTCCTTGATTTCTTTCTTGTCTTTTGTCTCAGTGTTGATACCCTGTTGTAAACGATTAAACCAGCCCATTTTTTTCGATTAGTTTAAAAACCGCCTTTGCGCCAAATTCCTTTCAGCCCTCGGCAGTTTGAGTTTTGCCGCAAAGGTATGGTTTTTATTTTGAAGAAAAAAATTTATTTCACCTCAATCTTTGTCTTCCATTTGATGTCGCTGTCGGTGCTGGATGTGGCGATCCAAATTTCGAATGTGCCTTTTTCAAGCACCTCGCGGTCATCGAGTCCGTAGAATTTGAGCGAAGAGAGCGGAATGGAGATTTCTACGTTCTGTTGTTCGCCTTTTTGGAGAAATATCTTTTTGAAGCCTTTCAACTCTTTGATTGGTCGGGTGATGCTTGCCACAAGGTCGCGTACGTACACCTGTGCAACCTCCGCGCCGTCGCAATTGCCGGTGTTTAGGATAGTGAACGACACTTTGATTTCATCGTTTTCGCTTGAAAAATCAGTTTTGTTTACCTTGAAATCAGAGAAAGCGAACTCGGTGTAACTGAGGCCGTAACCGAAATCAAAGAGAGGGCCGAAACCTGTGTCTAACATATAAGATGTGCATCCGAGCGATGTCTGACCTGCCTCGGCGGGAATATCGTCTAAGAGAATTTCGTGTCCTGACGCGGGACGGCCGGTATTGTTCTGACCGTAGTATACAGGCACTTGTCCCGATGTCTTTGGAAAACATACAGGAGTTTTGCCCGAAGGCGAAACCTTGCCCGAAACAAGATTCACCAAAGCGTCGCCGCCCATAGTGCCGGGGTGGAACATATAGAGCATTGCGTCGCAGTTTTTAAGGTCGTTGGTGATGGTGAGCGGACGTCCTGCCATTATCACAGCCACAACTGGTTTGCCGGTCTGCTTCAATGCTTCTAACAGTGCCGACTGCGCACCTTGGAGGTTGAGATTGCTGAGGCAGTGAGCCTCGCCGCTGAGTATCGACTCCTCGCCGCCAACAAATATTATCACATCGGCTGATTTGGCTGCGCGAACGGTTTCGGCAATTTTAGAGGTGTTCTTGTCGCGTGAGTAAGTGAGACCTGGCAAATAGGTAACGTCATATTCTGTATGTCTGAATGATGCCAAGGGTGTTACGGTGTGCGATTTTTCACCGTCGAACACCCACGTGCCGAGTTGGTCGTGGGGAGCGTCGGCCATAGGTCCGCAGAGAAGTATTTTATTGACATTTTTGAGAGGCAGCACGCCGTTGTTTTTAAGTAGCACAGCCGATTCCTCAGCGGCATGAAGAGCGGCTTCGAGATATTCAGGAGCATATTTAACTTCTTGCGAGACAGAAGGATACGGATTATTAAAAAGTCCGAGGCGGTATTTGATACGCACCACATTTTTGCAAGCCTCGTTAATCTTGTCTTCCGTCACCTTGCCCTCCGAAACAAGCGTCTGCAGATAATCAACGTAAGCGTTTGCCACCATATCCATATCGAGACCCGCATTGATAGATTTCTCGGCGGCGTCTTTCATATCGGCTGCAAAACCGTGGTTAATCATCTCACCAATAGCAAACCAGTCAGACACGACAAAGCCGTCAAAGCCCCATTCGTTTCGCAAAATATCAGTAAGAATCAATTTGTTGCCGGTAGAAGGCACACCGTCGTTGTCGTTGAACGAACTCATATAAGTGGAGCAACCTGCTTCGGCAGCGGCACGGAAGGGCGGCAGATATACATTGCGCAACTGCCGCATAGGAATATAGGTGGAGTTGTAATCGCGTCCACCCACCGCCGCGCCGTAGCCCACAAAGTGCTTGGCACAAGCGGCGATAGATGTGGGATTGCTGAGGTTGTCGCCCTGATAGCCCTTGACGGCGGCAGCACCCATAACAGAAGTGAGGTAAGGATCTTCACCATATCCCTCGGCGATACGTCCCCAACGTGGGTCGCGGGCAATGTCGAGCATAGGTGAGAATGTCCATCTTATACCGTCTGACGAAGCCTCCACCGCCGAAATCTCAGAGCCACGACGCACGAGTTCGGGGTTGAAACTTGCCGCCTGACCAAGCGGAATTGGGAAGATAGTCTTGTAGCCGTGTATAACGTCTCGGGAAATCAGCACAGGAATATGCGGCGGATTGTCTACGGCGGCTTTTTGAATACGGTTGAGGTTGTCGAGGTTCGATTCGTTGAGAATACTACCGAGAAGTCCCTGTGCGGCAAGTTTTTCCATCTCCTCCACGCCACGGGCGGAAACCTGGTTCAACTGACCTATTTTTTGCTCGATAGTGAGCGAGTTTACCACACTGTCGACAAAACGCTCCTCGGCGTTATCGGCAGGTTGGTTTTGCGGAGAGCCGCACCCTGCGATAACCAACGCCGAAAGGGGCAGCAACTTAATAATGTCTTTGATCATAACTCTGAAATTTACGGGTTGAAAAATTTGATTTTTTTATGCACAAACATACGTACAAGCCTCGTTTTTTGAAACACTGCAAAGTATTTTTGACTACTGCAAAACGCATATTTGTATACTGCAAAACTACGGCAGAGAGGGTTGAAATTGCAGTAGTAGCCATGACTCACAAAAATGCCCTGCCGTATGGTTTGACGTATATTTGCAGTATATTTTCTGGTGTAATGCAGTAGTTTAGAAAGGATATTTTTTAGGTGTATAGCGTAAAAGAGTTGTAAGTTTGCAACACTCGAAAGAGAAAAATCTATACTTATCAAAACATTTTTTTTCAATTTAATACTTAATTAATATGAAAAGACTACTAACATTAATTACAGTTGTGTGCATAACGGCATTGACAGCTTTTGCACAAGACGGCAGGGTAAGTGTCAGCGGCAAGGTAGTGTCGCAGACCGATGGATTGCCACTTCTCGGCGTAACCATAGCAGAAAAAGGAACTACCAACGGAACCATCACCGACATCGACGGCAACTACACCTTATTATGTAGCGAAGGCGCGGTACTCTCAGCCTCGTATATAGGCTTTGTGTCAGTGGATTTAACCGTTCCCCAGGGTGGCGGCACTTTGGACTTCGCTCTCGAAGAAAACAACGTTGACCTCGACGAGGTAGTGGTTATCGGCTACGGAGTTCAGAAAAAGAGCGTAGTAACGGCAGCCATCTCGGGTATCAACGCCGACGACATCGCTGGCACCACCAACCGTATAGACAACGCTTTAAGAGGCGCAGCCTCGGGCGTTACAGTAACAGCCTCGTCGGGACAACCCGGAGCAAGTGCCCAGGTTAGAATCCGAGGCGTTGGCACTATTAACAATTCCGACCCTCTCTACATCGTAGACGGTATGCCTATCGACGGCGGAATCGACTATCTTGCCCCGAGCGACATCCAATCTATCGAGGTGCTTAAAGACGCTGCCTCGGGTGCTGTGTACGGCGCACGCGCGGCCAATGGCGTTGTAATTGTTACTACTAAAAAAGGTAAAACAGGCAAGCCCGTTGTTACCTACGATTTCAGCCAAGGTTTCCAAAACACCACCAAGACCCGCGACGTGCTCAACTCTGTAGAGTACGCCACTATCTGGAACGAGTTTCTTGTAAACTCGGGACTTGAACCAAAATTTGACGTTGCTGCTATCGAAGCAAAAGGAATCAGCACCGACTGGCAGCGCAGACTCTGGAACTACAACGCACCAATCCAAAGCCATCAGTTGAGCGTTTCGGGCGCAAACGAGAGAGTCAACTACTATTTCTCGGCTGGATACTACAACCAAGAGGGTATCATCGGAGGCGACTTTGATCGTTCTAACTACGAGAGGTTCAACTTCCGCACCAACAACATTTTTACACTTGTTGACACCAAAAACCGCAACTGGCTCAACAATATCACCGTTGGTATGAACATTGCCTACACACACGTAAAATCGGTGGGCATTGAAACAAACTCTGAATTTGGCTCGCCACTCGGCTCGGCTATGATGAACCCTCCCACTATTCCTGTTTACTCGCTCGACCCCGAAGCCGACCGCGCCGCACACGCTGGCGACCCCTGGCTTATCACCGACAAGAACGGATACCTTTATTCTTTGGTTGATCAGTACGAAGGCGAAAAACTCCAAGAGTTGAAAAACCCGATGGCGTTTCTCTCGCTGCCCGACCCCGGAAGTTGGAGCGACAAGTTCGTGAGCAACTTCTACGCAGAGGTTACAATCTGGGACAATCTCAAATTCAAATCATCTTTTGGTTCTGACATGTCGTTCTGGGGCAGCCGCAGTGCTACCATTCCTCACTATATCAACACTATGGAAAAGCCCTCTGTTTCTGATGCTTCGATGAGTTGGAACAAAGGTCTCACCTGGCAGTTGGAAAATACATTGAGCTACGACAAGACCATCAACGGACACTCATTCCAAGTATTGTTAGGACAGTCGGCCAAGAAAAACACTGGCGCGTATCTCGGCGCATACTCCAAATATTTGGTAGCCATCGACTATGATCGCCTCTATCCCGACTTTACCACAGGCAACTCTGCCAACGCCGACGAGCGCAACGGCTGGGGTGCCGACAATGCCGACCACACCCTTGCATCGCTCTTTGCTCGTGTAAGTTACGATTTCAAGAGCCGCTATATGTTCCAAGCCACTGTACGTCGCGACGGATCATCTAACTTTGGTCATCAAAACCACTACGCCACATTTCCCTCGTTCTCGGTAGGTTGGAATATCACACGCGAACCATTCCTCCAAAACCGTCCCCGCTGGTGGAACAACACAAAACTCCGCTACTCTTGGGGTAAAAACGGTAACGAGAACATCGGCGCATTCGCCTACGCTGTAAACACCTCAACAGGACATATCAACAACTATTTCTTCGGACCAGAAGGCAGCGAGATTTCTACCGGTGCCAAGGCTTCGGGTATTCCAAACTACGCTATCCAGTGGGAGGAGAACATTCAGCACGACGCAGGTATCGACATCGACCTTTTCAACTCGGCCCTCTCGGTAAGCGTAGACTGGTACAAGAAAATCACCGACGGAATGTTGCAGACACAGCCAATCGTAACATACGTTGGCGAGGCAAAACCCATCGGCAACATCGGCAAGATGGAAAACACAGGTTGGGAGTTTGACCTCTCGTACCGCTGGAAAATCAGCAAAGCAAAATTCCGTTTTTCCGCCAACGCAGCATATCTCAAAAACACTCTCGTTAACTATGGAACTGAAAGCGGCGAAAGCGACGTTGAGAGTATGAGCGCAGCCGGCTACGGAGTTATTGCCCACGCTAAAAACGGCGAACCTTACCCATATTTCTTCGGCTATCAGACCGCAGGTGTATTCCAAAATATGGTTGAAGTTGAAGCATCGGGACTCAAATACGGCGACGCGACCCCGCAGCCCGGCGACATTATCTTTGTTGACCAAAACGGCGACAATATTATCAACGATGCCGACAACACAAAGATTGGCAAAGGTATGCCCGACTGGACATTCGGATTCTCGCTCTCTGCCGACTACAATGGTTTCGACTTTGTGGCGCAGTTTCAGGGAGTTATGGGTGCGGAAGTATACGACGCGACCCGACGCAACGACCTATCGTTTATCAACCTGCCCACAAGCATAAAAGACCGCTGGACTGGCGAAGGAACTTCCAACACCGTTCCTAAATTCTACAACTCTGCCTACAACAACCACTCTTCTGATTTCTTTGTTCACGACGGCTCTTACCTACGCCTGAGAAACATCGAACTCGGCTACACCCTGCCGCAGGCACTCACTTCTAAAGCTTTCATCTCAAAAGCAAGAGTGTTCGTTTCATGTCAAAACCTGTTCACGCTCACCAAATACGAAGGTTTCGACCCCGAAATTGGTCAAAGCACCACTGCCATTGGTATCGACAAGGGTATCTATCCCCAAGCAAGAACTCTTACTTTCGGTGTGAATGTGGCGTTTTAATTGACAGTTAGAAATTTGAGAATTAAAATTTAGTAACTTTTAATAAAGGAAATAATTATGAAAAGCAATATAAAAATAACAGCAAGTATTCTGGCTCTTGCCTCGCTCGGATTGAGTGCTTGCTCCGAAGATTTCTTGGAAGTGGAGAATCCAACACAACTATCGTTGGAAGAGTATTTTTCCGACCCCGAAAACCTACAAAGTAGCATCACGGCGGCATATGCGCCACTCCACTGGTTCGACTACAACGCCCATAAAGATTGTTCGTATGCCGACCCCGTATTTATCGCCGACATTATGTCAGACCAATTGTTTGTCGGTGGCGGAAGTTCTACCGACCAACCACCGCTTCAACGTATCAACAACTGGGCTTCGGACGCTCAAAACACTCCCGTAAGTCTCTGGGACGACTGTTATTCAGGCATCAAACGCTGCAACGACTGTTTGGGCTATCTCGAAACATTCACTGGCAGCAACAAAAACAAACTGATTGCCGAGGTCTACACCCTGAGGGCATACTATTATAATATCCTCTGGAAATTCTGGGGCAACATTCCCTACTACGACGGCACCGCCGAATATCCATCGCCATCAGTAGACAACGGCTACACAGCGGCACAACTCAGCGCATCTGACGCTTACGCTCAGATTATCAAATATCTCGAAAAAGCCATCAGCGAGCCGTCGTTCCCGAGCAAACAGACCCACGGCGAAGAAGGCCACGCAACCAAGGCATTCGCCAAAATGCTCTACGCCGACTACGTGCTTTATCAGAAAGACAAAGACAAATACAGCACCGCCCTCGCCTATATGGACGACGTGATTGCCGAATACCCGTTGGAAAGCGACTACGCTAAAATATTTACAGAATCTGGCGAATGGTGCAGCGAAAGTATCTTTGAAATCAACTACGTAAAAGTAGGCACACGCGACTGGTACGACAACGACCGTGTGGCAGCCGGCACTGTGCTTCCCGCATTCTTAGGACCTGCCGAAGCGATAGAAGGTGTTTGCTCGTCGGGATGGGGATTCGGTGCAATAAAAGAGTCGGTTTGGGATCTCTTCACCGAAGGCGACCAACGCAGAGACGCATCTATTATCGACGCACGTGGCAAAGCATCGACAGGACGCTACCAATGCACATTTCTCTACAACGCTAAATACGCTCCACGTGCCGAAAACCTTGCTGCATCGGGCGATCCCAACCTGTCGTATGGCAACAACCGCAGGGTATTCCGCTCGGCCGAGGCATACATCAACGCCGCCGAACTATCCGCAAAACTCGGCAACGGCAAGGCAGAAGGCTACCTCACCACACTTAGAACCGCCCGCGGTGGCTCTTACTCAGGCAGCACCATGGCCGACATTATTGAAGAGGCTGCAAGAGAGTTCGTTGGCGAAGGAAAACGATTCTTCTTTGTGGTAAGAAACGACGGAGAAAACGGAATCAACGCATCCGACATACTCAAAGGCGCAGCTCACGACAAGTCGGGCAAATACACCTATTCGTCGGAACAATTGGCGCAAAACGGCAAATACGACGGACACAACAAGTATTTAGCAATTCCACAAGAGGAACTATCAGCCGACCAAAACCTCAAACAAAACCCAGGCTACTAAAATATTGATAATTAATCATAAATATGACCATTATGAAAACGATAATAAAATATATTGCAATAGCTGCTTCCTCAGTGGCATTGTACGGTTGCCAAGACGACCACAACGACATCAACCCCGCAGCACGCCCCACTGCATCCGACATTGATGTGGAGTTTACAATGCTCGACAGCAACAAAGTGGTGTTCAACTTGCTGAATCCGCAATGTAACCCCATCTGGTATTTCGACGACGGCACTCAGAGCACAGTAAACGGAGTTACGAAACAATTCCTGATGGCTGGCGACTATTCGGTTGAAATCAAGATGTACAACAGCAACGGCATTTGCGACGGCAGCATAGTAAAGCAACTCTCGTTTGACAAGACATACGCATCATTCGACAACGAAACAAAAATACTCACCGGCGACAGCGAGGCATCGTGGCAGATTGCACGCAACGAAACAGGACACCTTGGTTGCGGATCGTCGGCCGAAAACCCAACCGAATGGTGGTGCGGAACACCCAACACCAAGGATGGAACCGGACTTTACGATGACAAGTTCACCTTCAAGTCTGACGGAACATATATCTACAACCCCGGCGAAGACGGACTAACTTACATCAACATAGGCACATCTGTGTTTGGTAAGGGTACAGGAACAGACGACTACGACATTCCCGTTGGCGAAATCACCGGCACTTGGAAATTTGAGTACCGTGGCACGCAACTCTACCTTGTGCTTTCGTCGCATACCATTCTCGGATACCTTGCCGCCGACTCGCAGTGGGAAGCTCCCGAGTTTATCGTAAAACAGGTTTCGGGTAAGAAAATCACCCTTGTATGGAGTTCTAACGAAATTTCGTGGCAGTATATCTTGGAGCCCTTTGGAACGCAACCCGCACAGCCGCAAGACAAACCCGTGTGGGAATACAACCAAGAAGGCGACCTTACCGCTGGCGCAACATTTGCAACCACCACATTCTACGCTCACGGCGAAGGCTGGGCAGGACTATCTACCAACGTGCTCACCGACAAAGGCAACGGCGTGTGGACATATTCGCTGCCCGACGCTACCGATTTGCAGTGGCAGGCTCAGCTGGCTTATATCTCGCAGATTGCAGTATCGGCCGACAAAAAATACGACTACCACGTAAAACTACTCTCCACCACCGACGTAAGCAACGTTACCATCAAAGTAACCGACACCAAGAGCGACCAAATAATCCTTGTGCTGGCTAACGTAGACCTCGAAGCAGGCGTTGAGTACGAGTTTACAAGCAACGACATCACCGACATAGAGATACCCGTTGACACTAAAACCGGCGAAGACGGCAGCACCACCACAGGCGCAGTCAAGTTTGTATTCGACTTTGGAGGCAACCCCGCCAACACGGTAATCACCCTTTCGGAGATGGTATTACAGGAGGCTAAATAGCATAATACCACAGGTCTCATAAAAACAATAATACAGTTAAAAAAGGCGTTGAGCCTATATTGTTCAACGTCTTTTTTTAAAATTATCACTATGAATAAAATGATTTCAAGCATATTATTAATAACTGTGGCATCATTGTTTGGATGCAGCAAAAGCGACGACGGCAATCCCGAAGAAATGCCCGAGGCAAAAATCATTGTTTCGCCCGACAACCCTGTGGCAAAGTTTCAAGGCGAGACTCTGACAATTACCGTAGAAGCCAATGCCGACTGGAACGTATCCACACAAAGCGACTTTTGCTCACTTTCGCGCAAGGGAGGTATCAAGGGAAAATCTGATTTTGAGGCTGTTATTGCGCCCAACAAAACTTCGTCGAGCCGCACTGCAGTACTGAAATTTGTATCAGGCAAAAAAACGCTCGAATATGCCATAACCCAAGACTACGACCAAGAGGCATTCAAACCCGACGACGGCACTACCTATCCCGCCCCTGAGGGCTACCAACTCGTGTGGCACGATGAATTTAACTCTGGCACCGAGCTCAACCCTGCCTACTGGACTCACGAGGTGCAAAAATCAGGCTGGGTAAACAACGAACTCCAAAACTACGTAAACGGCATACACAACGGCACCCGCGTTACCGAAATCAATGATGGAAAACTTAAAATAACCTGTTTTAAAGATACAGACGGAAAGGTTTATTCGGGTCGTGTATATGCCAATGTGAAAACCGGATGGCAATACGGCTACATCGAAGCCAAGATAAAGTTACCCAAGGGCAAAGGAACGTGGCCGGCGTTCTGGATGATGCCAGTAAATGTAGATTGGGCTAACGAAGGATGGCCAAAGTGCGGCGAAATTGACATTATGGAAGAAGTTGGCGTAGACCCCGACTATGTGTCATCGAGCCTACACGCCGAAGGACACGTGCACACCAACAACAACGAGATAACTCACGTAATGCTTTGCGAAGGCGCAGAAGACGGTTTCCACACCTACGCGATGGAATGGAGCAAAGAAAGAATAACCACATACGTTGACGGCAAAGTGCAGCTGACCTACAAGTCGGACGGCACAATCAAAAACTATCCCTACAACAAGCCGTTTTATATAATCCTCAACCTCGCGTGGGGCGGTTCGTGGGGCGGCTACAAAGGCGTAGACGAATCATACCTGCCCACAACTATGGAGGTTGACTACGTTAGAGTTTTCCAACATAAATGATTTGTAATCAGTCTATAAACGAGGCGCGAGCGGAGAAATCTGACGCGCCTTTTTTATTTTTCGGACTCCACCTGCTTAAGATACTCAGAAATGTCGGTGTCGATATTTATTTTCTTTTTAAAACGGTATTTGATACTCTCCACGCCGCGCACACTCATATTAAGCATCTGTGCTATCTCTTTGGTACTGAATCCCATACGGATATAAGCGCATAGCATATAGTCGTTTCTTGACAGCCCTGGGTGCAACTGACGGAGTTTTTTGATAAAATTGTTGTGAAGAAGGTCGAACTGTTCTTCAAAACGGTCGATAAGATTGTCGTTTTGAATGTTGGCATCGATTTTAGAAGATAGTCCGGCAAGTTTTGCTTTAAGCAGCGGCGGAAGTTTTGGCTCTTTGTAAATCTCCGAAATATCATTTTTTAGCGAACCGAGGATTTCGTTCTTGCCTGCCAAAAGCAAAGCCATATTCGAAAGTTCGTTGGTCTTGTGTTCGAGGTCGTTTTGCAGTTGCTGTTGCACAAGTTGGCGTTCGAGTTGCTGCATATCCTCCTGAGCCTTGTCGATAATCTGTTGTTTTTGTTTGGCAACGCTGCGTGTCAATATTTTAACGGCGGCAAACACCAACGCTATGGCAATCAACATGTATGCCGCGTATGCCCAAGTCGTACGGTACCAAGGTGCAAGTATCACAAATTTAAAACTATCCTCGCCCAAAACTCTGCCGTTAGATTCGGTTTTGCGCACTTGAAACGTGTATTCACCCTCTGGCAACGAAGTAAACTCCTTGATGTATGTGGAGGCTGGCGACGAAAAATCATCGCTGCCAAGTCGATATTGATAAAGCGCGCTTCTATTGTGGTCGGCAAAGTTGAATTTTAGATTCGCCTGCTCGTAAGGTATTTCGGGGACATATTTTAATCCAGCCACATTGCTTTTCCATATAGGTGTTCCGTCGGCAAGATAAACGCTGTTGATAACCGAATTGTTAACAGTTTCAGCTTCCGTACAGCTTGACAAACAAACAAGAGCAAAACCGTTATAATTGGGTACGAGCAACAACGAATCGTTGATAAAAAACGGTGCGTTAGCCTTTGACGATGGGTAAATAAAGTCGGCATCGAAATAAAAATCGTGGCTTTTCTTGCCGCAAGTGAGTTCAAGACAGTTTTGGGAAAGTCCTGCTGCAGAATTACCAAATTGCGAAACAGCGGCAAACCCCTCTTTTGTATCCAAACCGCAAATGCTATCGGTTTTTTCAAAAATGTCTTTGCTGCTATTGTAAACCGCTGTTGCTTTTGACGATACAGCATATATGCTACCATTATAAAAATTCAAACGGAAATTCTTGTCGTCTGGCAATCCATCGGAACAACGATAATACTTGACGATGTCAACCTGATTTTCAGCATAATTATAAGAGCCACGAGCGCACGAGTCGGCATTGTCGCTGTGTAGCCAAACATTTGTACCGTCGAAAACCATATTAGAAAACGAGCCGATTAATTCTTGCAGCTTAAACACATAATCAGAACCGCGTTTTTTTACTATGTAAAATTCAGAATATGTGGCAGCTAAAGCAACAGTATCGGAAATCTGAACCATTCCCCAAAAACCTTTTATTCCGCTGATATTTTTGGCTTTACCATTATCCAAAACAAACAAGCCTTTATCGTGAAGGCAAAAAATAGTTTCAAATGCTTTGTAAAACTTCCAAGCCTGACCTGTAAGTCCTTCAATTGTATTAAGTTGCGTATTATTCAACGGCAACTGAGTAAAGAACGCTCCCCTGTTGGTAGCGAGATAAAGGGTGTTCTTATCGATGGCTGCATCGTATCCAGCACCTTCTAACCCCTTGGGCAAAAACTTTTTAAGTCCCGAATGTAAAAGTATTTCGTCAACCGAATTATCAAGACCTGCCCAAAGAGATTTTCCGTCTTGATACGAAAGTGATATAACGGTATTGTTTTCAAGACCTTGCGCCTCGCTTATAATTTCAGCGGTGCGTGTGTTTTTATTGACAACGACAATACCGCCTTTGATTGTACCAATTGCAAGTTCGTCGTTATTGTCGGCGATACAAAAGACACTTGAATTTTGAAGGAATGTATCAGCCTTAGTTTCAAAAGGTTCGCAGATGTTGCCATCGCAAAAAAACAGTCCGTTGTTTTCTGATACTGCCAAAATACCTCCGTTAAACGAAGCAAAGCCATGCAATGCAAGCTGCGAAATAGGTTCGGTATTGGGCATCACTTTTAATGCGTTGCCATGCAAGTACTTAACCCCCTGCGATGATACATAAAGGACACCGTCTACCACCGACGCACAGTCGATATGCGCGTGAGGATTAAAAACCTCAGTTCTGGCTCCGTTATATTTAACTATCAAGTTATCAGAAACATAATAGACATTTTGGTCGATACCGTAGATATGCCACACATTGCCGAGCGAGTTTTTTTGTTCAAGTTCGAGCGAATCGCTAAGGCTTGTGTAACTGAGACTTCCATCGTCCAAAACAGTGAAATATCCCAACTCGTTGATGCCACCGATGTATATTCTTGCGCTTTTGGCAGGCGAATAGACACTACGTACCTCTGTTTTAAATTGTTGAGGCGTAAAGATTCCATTACGGCACGAAAGCATATTTTCTCCATTCGCCAAAAACACAAAATTGTTGTCGGCCGCGCAAATATTCCACGTTTGTCCTGCAATGCCGCTACTCCGTCCGTAATGGCGGATTAGACTATGTATCTGGGCATACATACACATCGGACATAGCCACAGTACAATGGTGATAATCAACACTTTAAACCGTGACGATATGTATCGGAGTGGTATCTGCATAAGGGTGTAACGTTTTGGCAAATATAACAAAAAAATTATTATTTGAGATAAATTGTCAGCACACCTGCTGATAGGGTGGGCACAGATAGCAAAACATCGTTTCCATCGGTCTTGGCTGTCTCTTTTTTGAGCTCCACGGCGTTCTTGTTTTCCATACTGTTGGCTACGGTAAGCGAACCTGGGGCATAATATTCAAACTTAGTATCCGATACGTTGCTCCAATCGCCCTTGATACGCAACGTAGCCGGTTGTTCGGTAGGGTTAACAACTTTGACAATAACCTCAGCACCGTTTTCCGACATGGTAGTGCTTATGCTGACATCACCAGTTTCGCCGCTAAACGCGAGACGGTATTTTGAAAAATGGTCGTACCATAGTTCTGTAACTTGGCAGTTTGGTGCTTTAAAAAGGTCTTTGTAATCGAAATTGATAAACGCATTATTCCAGTCAGGAGCATCTGTACGACGTATAAACAAAGCCGCAGCACCCATTGCCACCACATCGCGAGCCTCGCACATATTGAGAAAGCCTCCCGCAAACAGACCTGTACGCCAGTCGATGCTGTTCAGATTCCATTCCGAAATAAAGAGTCTGATGTTTGGATTAGGGCCGTCGGCAATCATTTGGGCGTAACGGTCGTACTGCTCACCAAGACGGACAGGACCAGAGGCATATCCGCCCTGCTGCTCGTAGTGGTGAAGGCTTAGATAGTCAAAAAATCTGCCGCTGCGCTTGATGAACTCTTCATCCTCACGGAATCCACCGCAAGCGATAATTTTAATGGACGGATCCACCTTTCGCATTGCGGTGCTGAAATCGCGGACGCACTTCTCATAACGTTCGATGCCCATCTCCCACATTTCGTTGTCTATCTCCCAATATTTCACGTTGTAAGGTTCGGGATGTCCGTTTGCTGCACGTTTTGCGCCCCATTCGTCAGTGGCAGGAGCATTGCAGTAGCGCAGCCAGTTAACAGCGTCTTGAAGAATTTGGTCGTACTCGTTGGCAGGACGTTCAAACTTAACGCTTACCACAATTACAGGTTCGGAATTTACCTCACGGCAAAAACGGATAAACTCATCAGTGCCAAAACAGTTCTGGTCATAATCCATCCACATCCAGTGAGCCCACCGTTCGCGGTTTTCCTGAGGCCCTATGCCCCATTTCCAATCATATTGGGCAACATAGCCGCCACCGGGCCATCTTAGACAGGTAGGATGCAGTTCCTTAACTGCTTTGAGAATGTCGGGACGGAAACCTCCAAGATTGATGCCTGTCTGTGTGGTCATAGTAGCCATATCAATCTGAACTGTACCGTCTTTTACAGCAATTGCAAAGTCGCCGTCGCCGCTGACCTGCGGTTCAAGAACAAACTCATATTTTTTCCACTCCTTACCCACCTTGCCAAGTGATTTGCGGGCGACAAAAACACCTTCGGTATTACGCAGACCCACAATCAGTTCGCCTTTACCCTTGGCATAAATAGAACCTACATATTTTTCGCCTGAAATAATATTCTGCGGTCCTTGAAAAATACCTGTCTCGGTCTTGCCTGCCGTAATCTCCTGAGAATAACGCATATTGATGGCGTCGTCCTTAATAAGGCGGTATTTTGCACCGTTGCCAAAAGGTGTCCATTGCTGTGCCACGGCAGGTATTTTAACATCACCCGGGATGCCCTCAAACAAAACCCTACCGTCGGTTGATGTCAGTTTTATATTTCGATAAGTAGCCTCGGTATAATTAACCCAAAAAGTGAGATAATTACGGTCAGCCTTTTCCAAACCATCGTAAGCAACCGCCTCCTTGCCGTCCCAAAAAACAGTTACTTTGCTATCGCGGCTTTCGATGCGCAGTTTGTGCCATTGCTGGTTCTCGTTTATCTGCTCTTTTGTGGCAGGCGAAGAAACCAAGGGCGAAAGTACATTCATTTTTCGTCCTGGACGACCGCCAAACCCCGGCATTTCACGGACTTCCTGAGTACATATCGAAAAATCGGCAGAAGCATTTTGTGCTTGAAGCGCGGCACGGTCGGCAGCCTCTTTAGCCGCGTCAATCTGCGACTGTGTCTGTGCCGGAGTAAAAGTGCGGCTTTCGTAATACGGATCGTGAATGCGCACAAAATATGGACTTCCGTCCGCCTTGTTGCGCACAGCAAAACGAATGTCCATAAGACCTCCGCTCCAACTGCGCCGAGCCAACTTGTATGCACGCCAATTCACCTCCATTGTAAGGTCAAAGTTACAGGTTTCGATGCTGTTGATTTTTAGCGGTTGTTCGTAACGTGTTGGAGAATGTAGCACCATATTATCGTCCATAAACCACCCATCGAAATATCCGTCGCGGGGATGGATGCCGGGATACTGCTCCGGCTCGAACGAACGTTCCTGCAAAAGCTCCTGCCAAACGCCGTTGTTGGCACTAAAATAAATATGCTCAAACAGTTGTCCATAGAGCATTTCGTCAATAACACCCGAAGGCTTTTTGCTCTCAACCTTAATTTCATACTCGTTTTGGGCATTGGCAATAGCTCCAACAGCCAAAAATGTCAACAATAATAATCTTTTCATCTTTTATGTTTTAGTTTTTAAATTTATTTTTTGTTCAGGCGTAACACACCCACCGAGTTTTCTGGCATCAGGAAGGTAAACGACGACCGCACTGTTCCAATAGATTCTTTTTTTGGTGTAACGGCCTCATTATAACTGAAATCGGCAGGGGCATCAGGGTGACTTGAATAGTAATTTTGGTCGCCTTGATTCTTAACATTGGTGTCGTGGGCGGTCATAAATTCAATCTCTGCGGTATAACTGTCCTCGGAGTTAAGGCTGACGTTGATATTCTTGTCCTTAGCCTCAGCGTTCACAAATTTCAGATAGATGGTGCCGGTCTGAGTGTCGATGGTCGGGGAAGTGTAGACAGTTTGGTCAACTTCGCCGCCATTTAAAACCTCCTGATATGTTAAGGCACGGTTACCGCCTACTGAAAACAACTGCTGATAATAGTAGTTGGTTGACCGCCAAAGTCCACGGTTGTCGAACCAAATGAGATTTGAGTTCCACTTGTTATAACCCTTCTTGCAGAAAAGCGGGGCATAAGCCGCCATCACCACCATGTCGGAGTTACGCTCCAAACTGAGCCAATATGCAGCCTCGGCTATGGTTGAGCAGTAGGCATTGTTGGTGCGGTTGTTGGCAAACTCACCCACAAACACACGTGTGGGACGGCTGCGGTCGTAAGTCAGCCCCTGACCTCCGCGTTTTGCATCCGGCGCATAACGGTTACTCTGACTCAAAAACCAGTCGTCGCCTTTGTAGTAATGTTCATCAACAAATGTGTCGGGATATTTCTCGTCGATTTCAGCATAGTTGTTGTCAAATTCACGTCCTGCCTCGCGAGCTCCGGCTGTGGAGATAATGGTGATGTCTGGATATTTGGACTTAACAGCCTTATAAATAATGTCGAAACGCTCCCAGAACTCCTTGCCCTGATTTTCGTTACCCACGCCGAGATACTTCAGGTTGAATGGTGACGGATGTCCCATTTCGGCTCGTAACTTGCCCCACTGAGTAGTAACGTCGCCATTGCAAAACTCAATTAGGTCGAGGGCATCGTTAACAAAGATGTCGTGGAAACGCTGACGGTCGTCCTCGGTATCAAGCGGCGCGATATAAGAATGACCCACAAACTGACAGGTTACACCATTGTTAAGCACCGGCAACGGGCTTGCTCCAAGAGCCTCAGCCATAAGGAAATACTCATAAAAACCCACATATTGCGAAGTCCAGTAACCCCAGTGGTTGCGAAAGCCGAGACGCTCCTCGGGCTGCCCAACGCTATTTTTCCAAAACACCTGTCCAAAGTAGTTGGGACCCTCCGACGCACATCCGCCCGGAAAACGCATGAACTTTGGATGCAGTGCGGCAAGTGCTTCCATCATATCCTTGCGTAACGGGCCGTTCTTGCCGTTGTTCCACAGTTTTGACGCCTCGGGCAACAACGTAACAAAATCAAGGAAGAAAGTTCCCTCCTTATCGCCAGCTATCACCATCCGGCTGTCCTTGGTTCGCAACACATTCAGGCTGCCGGTATATTTTGTCCAAACATCCTTTAACTTAGGCAGTTGAATAACGTTTGAATTGATGTTTCCATCAATATCCTCGAGCCAGACTTTTATCTTGCCTTTATATTTCTCGCCCTGAAGATAGAGTCCGAAATCATAGCGCACACCCGCCTCAACTGCCAACGAAGGGGTTTGTGTGTTGTTGCTGTATATTGCACCGCGATCGCGCGAACTTGGTGCTATGCCGTAACCGTTGGCAGCAATGCCATATCCTGCGCCGGCTTTCTTAATGTCGAAACGCACGCAATACTGCACATAACGTTGCTCGTCGTCGTATTTGTCGTTGGGGTCGTAGTTGTAATAACGCTTAAGATTTGCAACAAGGGGATGATCGCTCACCGCACGAGCCTCGCCTATTGCGCCGCCTTTGCTCACAACCGTCCATCCAAAAAAGATTGTGTCGCTCTGCGAAAACTCATTTGCGGGTCCGTCGGGAACATTGTACGCCTGAAACGAGTTGTTTTGAATCATCTGCGCACAGATGCCACCATCGAGCGATTGGTTGATGTCTTCAAAAAAGATACCGCTAAGGGTAGGACTAACCTCGATGCCGAGCGATTGGGTATCGATACTCAGTTGCCGTGTCTCGGTCTGTGCCGAAACTGTTTCTAACGCAATGGTCAGAAGCATAGTTGATGTAATAATAAAATGTTTCATATCGTGGAATAATTAATTCATTAGTAGAACCTTTTTGGACAAAGATAAAGCAAATAATCTGTATTTGCAAAATCAGTTTTTCTTGGAAAAATATCCGGGATTGGATTCACCGCCGTCGATGTGGGCGTATGAGGCATCGGTTTGGGATGGGTCGTATTTTGTTCCTTTTCCGCCTACAAGGTTGTGGCAATCTCTAAACATATCATTTGAAATTTCTACTTTATTTGTATTCCAACCGTTACCGACATAG
>JAFYFR010000053.1 GCA_017543645.1 Bacteroidales bacterium | reverse complement strand
TCCGAAGTTCATGGTGTTGATTCCCACCGAAAAACCGAAATGCCATAGCTTGTTGTTGTAGTTGGGAAGATTGCGCATACTGCGGTGCTGTGCCGAAGCGTCAAACGCAACCGCCAATAGTAAGATTGTTAATATATAAAAGTGTCGCATAGTTAAGTTTTTCAAATCGTCATATATATATTAAACAGCGCAAAAAGAAATTTATTTTGTAGACGGTTTTAATTTTTCTAAATGAGTGCGAAATGATGGCTGACACTATTTTTCAGCCCAGTAGATTGCGGCAATTCCGCAGCTCAGCCATTTGAGCTTGGCGTTTTTGAATCCGCAGCCGGTCATTATGTCCAAAAACCGTTGTCCGTAAGGAAACTGCTCCACGCTGTCGGGCAGATACTTGTAGGCTGAGGGGTCTTTGGAAATAAGTTTTCCGGCGGCTGGCATCACTTTGTGAAAATAAAATCCGAACACACCTTTTACCAACGGGTTCGACGGCTCGCTAAGTTCGAGCACCACAAGCCGTCCGCCAGTCTTCAGCACACGGTAAATCTCTTTTAACCCTGCAGGAATGTCGGCGAAGTTCCTCACACCGAACCCTACCGTTACGGCGTCGAATGTCTCTGGCTCAAAAGGCATATCCAGCGAGTCGGCTTTGAGAAACTTAACACGGTTGCCCAATTTCTGACGGTTGGCTTTCTGGATAGCCACATTAAGCATATTCTGCGAAATATCTATGCCCACAATTTCCTTGGCAGAAGTGCGCTTAGCTTCTAAAATAGTAAAGTCGCCCGTACCTGCCGCAATGTCGAGAATATTGTCTGGATTGTTTTGCGATGCTATCTTAATCGCCTTTTTGCGCCAAATTTTGTCGATACCGATTGTAAAATAGTGATTTAAGAAGTCGTACTTGGGAGCAATATTGTCGAACATCATCTCCACCTGCTCGCGCTTGCTCTTGTCGCTGTGGGCGTAAGGTTTAATCTCCATGGTTTAGTAATAAAGGAAATCGATTTCGCCCTCCATCAGGCGCATACCGATTGTTTCAAACATATTTTTGTCGTAAATAATCCTGTTAATATCAATTTTTGAGAAACGGATCTTGCTCACGTCGGTCTCTTTTGAATTACCTTCGCCGTCGCGCACTATGTAGCCCCACGGTTTGCCGTCTTCGCCAAACACCATGCGTTTTTCTTCAAAAGTAAAGAAATAACTCATATCATCATAGTCGAAAATTTTGACATAATACGAGTTACATGTAAGCAGCAGTTTTTTGTCGTAAAAATAGTAAATGGTTTTTTCTTCGTTTTTCTGGTCGGAAATATTACCGTTGTAATATACAAACATCACATACTTGTCTTTTTTCTTAGTTCTGAGATGCTTGAAATACTGTGTGTTTTCGAGCAGGAATGTGTCGCAGGTCTCCTCGTCGTAATAGAAGTTGTCGCCGAAGCTCACAAGCTCGGTTTTTTCATAATTAACATTTTTTAATATCTTGTCGAACACTGCTATAATCGAATCAGATTTGGCACTAATCTCATACCACTCCTGAGCTACGGCGTTGGCGCTCACCAACACCATCCAAAACGCTGCTAAATAAACTTTTTTCATAATCTCTACCAATTAAATCTATTTTTTACATTATATCATTGTTTAACGGCATTTTTCCAAATCGGTTCCATCTCTTGGTCGGTTCCGAACTGCTGGTCGGAATACAACGCGCCTTTTTGCTCGATGTCGAATGTGCGCTGCTGCACGTCGAACGTATGCTGTTCGGGGTCCTGCTGCTGTCCGGGACGTGCTTCGGGTCCTGTCTCCTCCTCTTTTTCGGGTTCGGTCTCGTGATTGATGCCGAAACGGCGGTTGCGCAGAATCATTCTCAAAAGTGTGATGATATATTCGAGATTTACAGCCACTTGCTTAGGGCCTTGCAACGAAGGGATGTCGCTAATAACAGTGATATTCTCGCCCGACATATTGGCAACGTTAAACACCTTGCCCCCTCCTACCGGCTGTTCGGGATTGTCAACAAACGAATGCTCTATCTCGCGGGTGTCGTTGCGTATGGAGGTGATGTCGGAGAAGTAGAACTCATTTGACGATACGCCCGAGACACTGTTGTCGAGCCAGTTGTAGTTACATTTGTAAAGGCTTACAAAATGCGTGGTCAACACAAGAATCTGCACACGCCAGATAGAATAAAGGAATGTTCCATCGGCATTGGGCTGACGGCAAATCATGTCGTTGGCTATTCCGGGTGTCTCCCAAAATACTGGCACGGGTATAATTATAAAGTTTTCGGGACGCACGTCGCTCATGTTTAATCCGAGCGTGGTGATGGATTTGGGCTTGACGTTCTCTTTCAAGTCCTTTATAAGCCACGCAATCATCTGTTCCTCCTTTGGCCGCTTGGCATAGATGCGTTTGGTTTCAAGATAAGGCATAATAAACCTGTAAAAATGCCAGAACGCAAACACAAAGCACGACAGGCTGACAATTATAGTAGGCACGGCGTTTTTCAAATAAAAAATCATTATCAACCCCAACAAAGTTCCCGTGTATGCGAGCAGGGCGTGTCCCGACAACAAAGACGGAAACTCCACATGGTTTATTCTGAAATAGTTTTCGATCAAGAGCCTCCTATCCTCTTCGCTAAGCTCATGCTCGGCAAAGGGGTTTCTGTCGTTAGGATTGTTTGGCTTCTTCTGTTCTTCCATAATGTCTTTTAAAATAATTGATTTATAGAAACTTCTGTTCCGTTATTGAGTAGTATGGTATAATCGGCTTCGTCGCCAATCTTTATTGCCTTGCCGAGACGGACGGCAGATTCCGCACCGTCAAACACTTTGATTCCGCCGTATTGCGAAAGGTCGCCGAAACCCTCCACGCGGTACACATTGCTAAAATCCGCAAAATCTTCAACGTCGCCCCCCTTGTAACGGCGTATGCCCATGTCGGCTCTGAAAGTGCCACCGTCGGGCATACACACTGCTATACCTGAGATTTTCAGGTCAAAAGTGTTGTCGCGGATATTGTTGGGAATTGAATCGTACTGGGTGATGTCAATGTCGGTATAATCTTTTGAGGCGATGGATTTTAGCATTTTGATAACCGACACAGCCGCCGCCTTTCGGGGAAGCCTTCGGTCAATGTCGTCGCCCGACGCGCCACATTCCACCAGTATTGTAGACGTTCCCCACAGCATCATATTGTCACCAAAAGCATTAGGCATAAAGCTGTCGCTATATTTGCCTATGCAGTCCTGAGCGTATGGTCTGATATAATCAACAGCAGATGCTATCAGCTGCATCGATGCCTTGCGTGTTTCGTTAACATCGCCATCGGCATTGAATTTAGGGGCGAGAAACGAAATCATGGTCTGCTTGCGCTCTGGCAGCGTGGTGTAATACTGCTCCTGATCGTGAATGTTGAATCCGAACAACGGCGAGATGTCGCTGTGGATATTTTTCAAAATTCTTGATTCGGGAGCTGCAAGAGCCACAGCGTCGCGGTTGAGGTCGATACCAAAGGCGTTACGGCGGCAGAAATTTTCGTTGCCGTCGGGATTGAGCATTGGCAATGCGCATACAGTCAAATATTTGAGCATGGGTAATGCCGTTACTGTCTCCAAAAAATTCATCACATCGAGCAAAGCAAGCGTAGACACCGGCTCGTTGCCGTGCATCTGACTCCATAGCAGCACAGGTGTACGTCCGTTGCCTATCGTGTAGGAATAGATAGCGCGTCCTGCCACCGACAATCCTTCGAGATGCTCCTTGAAACGGGTGTTATGACGGCGCACCACGGGCAGAAACTCATCGTACCCGAAACGGCGTTTCACCAGTCCAGATTCAAAAAAATTGTTGTAACTTCCCCAAATATTACTACTTTTGCATTGCATTTTTTACGGAAAAATTTTTCCACAAATATATATTTTTTTAGTCAATTTTGATACACATTTATAATAAAACACATTATTAAAATGAAAATTAAATTATTAATCCCGCTTACAGCTTCAATTCTGATAACAATAGGCTGTCAGCAACAGAAAAAACAAGACGTGAAATTCTCGTGCCAATATCCCGTTACATACGCTATCGACACTATTCAAAACCTTGCTATTGAGGATATTATCAAAGACAGCAAACCCGGTTCTAAGGTTAAAGGCGAAGCGTTGCCCTTCAACACTTCCGATTCCGAAGGATTTTTGAAGCTAACAATGAAGCAGACTCTCCACCCAATGTCGGAGGCGTTTGGCAAAGCGTTTGGCGGTAATGTTTTTTATGCGCTCGATTCCACTGGTGCTATCAACTCTGCTTTTCTGCTTAGTTCCGACCATAAAACCCTTTATGTATATCCCGACGAAATAGCTGCTCAATCTACCAAAGACGCTACCCCCGAACAGGTTGCTCTCTATATGCAAGGTTTGGCAGACGTGCCTTTGCACGCAGTTTCGATGGCATTGCAACTTGCCAACCAAGACAACACCACCCCTCAATTAGAACTTCTTCACCCCAAAAGCATTTATATGCTCGGCAAGGTAGAGGTGGAAATGCCCAAACAGCGTTTCGACCTCAGCGGTTTTGCTATCTACAAGGGC
>JAFYFR010000052.1 GCA_017543645.1 Bacteroidales bacterium | reverse complement strand
TTTTGAAAACGCTTGGAACGATTGCTCCATCCGCTACGGCGACCTCAAAAAGCAACTTGCCGAAGACATTATCCGCACCGTTGCCCCCATCCGCGAGCACATCAAAGATATCTACAACGACGACGCCTACCTTGAACGCGTAGCCCGCGAAGGCGCCGAAAAAGCCCGCGTCCAAGCCGCAAAAACAGTTAAAGAAGTTAGACAGATTATTGGATTTAAATAGACAAAAAACGAGTTATGAAAGTTTCATAACTCGTTTTTTTATTTTTTTCCCTCCCGTTTGCCAACGCTAACTTTCTTGGCGTAATAACCGTTCCCCTCCAAGGCGATGTAATACTCTCCCGATGGAATATGGCGGAGATCGATTGTGGCACGTCCGTCGTTGCCTATCTTGCCTGATGCCACAGTTGACAACTTAAAGCTTTTGATAAAATAATCAGAAAAAACTTCTGAATTAGAAACACTTACAAGTAGTTTATCTTTTTTATTACGAATTTTAAGTCCGCTGTCGGTAGTGAATTTTTCCTCTTTAGTAACGCTTCCCCACGACAAAATGTCGCCATATGGGTCAAAAACAACAGCTGATACTTCAAACCCCGGGTCGAAGGTAAAAAACTGATTTTCAATAGTATTATTAAACCTCACAAAAACGCTCTCGCCAGCCGCACCGCATATCGTCAACGGTATTTTGGCACGGAAAAAACCCATGGTAGAATCTGTTCTACCTTGTTCTACTTTGATATTCAACAGCTTGTCATTGCTCTGATCCCATAAAACACGGTAAACAGGTGTTCCGCGACCGTAGTACCACTGGTCGAAAAACCAATTGTAATCCTGTCCTGAAAAATCGTTAACAAACGAGAAAAAATCTTGCGCGGAGGCATTTCCAAACCTATGACGCGAGTACTTTATAAAATATTTAAGGCTGTTGAAAAAAGTATTGTCGCCAAGTTCTGTTCTGAGCATGTGCAGCAGCATTGCACCTTTGTCGTAGGTGAGATCGGTGTTGAAAATATCCCACAGCTGAGTGGTGTCGTTGACATAAATAGAGCCGTAAGGATTGGCAGATGCAGAATAGATTTTGCTCTTGCGCCAGCCCACAGGGTCGGAGTTGTGTCCTACGCCCATTTCTCGCGTGAGACCCTCGCAATATTCGGCAAAACCCTCGTTAATCCAGATGTCGTGCCACGAGCTGCACGTAATAGTATTGCCAAACCATTGATGGGCAAGTTCGTGAATCATAAGATGCACACGAAAATCCGAAATAAAAGTGATAGTCTGGTTTTCCATACCTCCGCTCCACAGGAACTGAGCCTGACCGTATTTCTCGTCGGCAAAAGGGTAGATACCAAAAGTGTCGCATAGAGCCTTGAAAGCTGGAATAAGTTTTGAAGTACGTTTGCGGCATTGTTCGTATCTTTCGGGAAAGACATAATTGACAAACAGCACCGAATCACCGTTGGAAAGTTTTATATATTCTTGACACTCACGATAATTGGTAACAGCAATAGCTATAAGGTAAAAGGCGCATGGATGTCTATGAAACCAATTAGTAATGCGTTTGCCGCCCACTACTGTATCAGAAACAATCGCGCCGTTCGACACTCCACGGTACTGCTGCGGACAATCCACAATAACCTGAACAGAATCGTACTTGTCGGTAAGTATCTGACGGCAAGGAAACCAGTCTTTTGCGCCATACGGTGCCGACATTGTCCAAAAAATAGGAACACCTTCGTGCTTGCGAAACACCACCGACCCAAAACCAGTAGATTCTGGCACACCCGAATAAACCACGTTAACCGAATCGTACAGACCCCAAAAATCTCTCGGGAAAATAATTAGCGAATCACCCTTATGACTGTACAACAATTCTTTACCGGCATTGTTCACACTCGTAACTTTAAGTGAGTCGCTGAGCTGAAGCAGCAGAGGAAGATTTTTAGAATACTTGTTTTTAAGCGAAAAACACTGCGTAACATTGCCCGAGATGAACCTCACGCCCGGATCAACCGACAGACCTATCCGCACAAAACTGAGATCCACGTCGGCAAACTCGCTCTTTGCTTCGGCAAAGACTGTATACGCCATCATCAGGCATAAAAAAAATCCCTTCAACATTCTCATACACCTTAATATATTATAATGTGCAGAAATTATCCGAGCACCTGTTTCACAGTATCCTCAATAACCTTTGGATAGTATTGATATTCAAGCGCATGAACTTTTTCGGCAAGCGATTCGGGAGTGTCGCCGGGTTCTACAGCCACTTTCGCCTGGAAAATAACCGAACCGTTGTCGTAAAAATTATCCACATAATGAACGGTGATACCGCTCTCCTTGTCGCCGCTATCGATAACACTCTGATGCACACGCATACCGTACATGCCCTTTCCGCCGTGTTTGGGAAGCAGCGACGGGTGTATGTTGACAATTCTATGGTCGAAAGCCGCCACGATATAGTCAGGCACCAATTTGATATAGCCCGAAAGCACGATAAAGTTGGTACGGAAATCGCGCAGAACGCCGAGCATAAAGTCGCTGTCGGTCAAAAGACGCTGCGAAAGCACTAAACACGGCACCGAAAATTTACGGCAGCGCTGTATCACAAAAGCCTTTGGATTGTCAGTAATAACAAGTCCAACACGCACTAAGTTACTGTTTTTAAAATAATTAAAAATATTCTCGGCATTAGAGCCGTTGCCCGAGGCAAAAATAGTTAGATTCCACATAAAATTTTTTTTACCAAAATTACTCCGCAAATATATCTAAAAATCTTCCAAATACCGCTCTTAAAGGGGTAGAAAGATATTGTCGAAAAATAATATTTTAACAATCAATTAATTACAAATTTATTTTTTTTTTCGGTCTAAAATTATTTTCTTTGCAGCGAATTTTAAAAAAGGAAAATCGAAGTTTAATTTTTAAAAATTTGTTATCATGACAGAAGACATTAAGAAAAAAGTAAAAGAAATCATTGTTGAGAAATTAGGTGTAGACGAAGCCGAAGTAACCGACGAAGCCAGCTTCACCAACGACCTCGGAGCAGATTCTCTTGATACAGTAGAACTTATCATGCAGTTCGAAAAAGAGTTCAACATCTCCATCCCCGACGATCAGGCTGAAAAAATCGCGACAGTAGGCCAAGCAATTGAATACATCGAAAACCAACAAAAATAATAATTTTTTTATGGAATTAAAACGAGTAGTCGTTACCGGCATGGGGACAATCAACCCCATTGGCCATAATATAACCGAGTTTTGGGAAAGTTTAAAATCCGGTGTAAGCGGCGCAGGTCCGATTACCCGTTTTAATCCCGAAAAATTTAAGACTCGGTTTGCTTGCGAAGTAAAAAACTTTGAAGAGATTGACGCCCAGTTTTTCAACAAGAAAGAGACTGGTCGCCTCGACCTGTTTGCCAAGTTTGCCCTAATTGCTGCCGACGAAGCATGGAAAAACAGCGGTCTTACTCCCGAGAGTTTCGACCACAACCGTGCCGGAGTTATCTGGGGTTCGGGCATCGGCGGCATCAACACCCTTACCGAAGAGGTTGAGCAGTTTTGTCAGGGCGACGGATCGCCACGCTTCAGCCCCTTCTTCATTCCCAAGATGATCAGCGACATTGCTCCCGGACACATCAGCATGAAGTACGACCTCCGTGGCCCCAACTTCACCACAGTGTCGGCATGCGCATCGTCTACCAACGCCATAATCGACGCATTCAACTACGTGCGCCTTGGCAAAGCCGACATCATAGTAACAGGCGGTTCAGAATCGCCAGTAGGAGTGGCTGCAGTGGCAGGTTTCAACTCCATGAAAGCTCTCTCCACCAACAACGACAACTACAAGACCGCATCGCGTCCCTTCGACGCCACCCGCGACGGATTCGTTATTGCCGAAGGCGGCGGATGTATAATCCTTGAGGAATACGAACACGCAAAAGCCCGTGGCGCAAACATCCTCTGCGAACTGGCAGGAAGCGGACTCACCGCCGACGCCCACCACATCACCGCGCCCCACCCCGAAGGCAGAGGAGCGGCTGCTGTAATGAAACTCGCCATCGAAGACGCAGGTCTCTCGCCCGAAGACATCGACTATGTAAACGTCCACGGCACATCTACCGGCCTCGGCGACATTGCAGAAGCAAAAGCCATACAGCAGGTTTTTGGCGACTATGCCTACAAGCTCAGCATCAGCAGCACAAAATCCATGACAGGGCACCTTCTCGGAGGCGCAGGAGTAGTTGAATCAATTGCCTGCGTGCTTGCAATGCTCAACAACACTGTTCCGCCAACAATCAACTTCCAGAATCCCGATCCGCATATCGACCCGAAGCTCGACATAACGCCCAATGTGGCAAAACAGCGAGACATCAGAGCCGCGCTCAACAACACATTCGGATTCGGCGGACACAACGCATCGGTAGTTTTCAAAAAAATCTAATAAGCAAATCAAAAATGTTCGGACAAAAAACGTCCGGACATTTTTTTTAAATTTTTATCCAAGTGTTCAAAAACATAGCGGCGTTTATAAAATATCTGTTCAGTTCAGACAAAACCCTCGCACGTCAAATCAGACGGATTACCGGTTTTTACCCTTACCATTTAGACTTATACAAAACCGCGCTTATCCACCGCTCTGTTTCCACTCGCACCAAAAACGGATTCCTTATCAACAACGAACGTCTTGAGTTTCTCGGCGACTCGGTGCTCGACCTCCTCATTGGCGAATACCTCTACAACCGTTTCACCAACGAACAAGAGGGATTTCTTACTCAGCTCCGCGCACGTATCGTCAACGGCGAGAACCTCACGGAGCTGAGCAAGCACATCGGATTAGACAAGCTCGTGAAAACCAGTGTAAAGCACAACATTACCAACATTCACCTCTACGGCGATGCATTCGAGGCGTTTCTCGGCGCGGTATACTTAGACAGAGGTTTCAAAGTGGCTGGCAAGTTCATCATCAAGCGCATTATGCCCAGATACCTCAACATCTTTGAGTTAGAACATAACAACACCAATTTCAAGAGCCAGCTCATCGAGTGGGTGCAGAAAAACAAACACGAAATAGAGTTTGTTACCGACGTGGAATCACCTGGCAGCAAATATTTCCTGTCGTATGTGCATATCAACGGCGAAATTTATGGTTCTGGCATAGGCATCTCCAAAAAAGAAGCCGAACAGAAAGCCTCAAAAGTTGCTTTAAATAAGATAAAATAACAATCTCATAATCATACATATAACTTATATCATGATTATTATCGGCGACAAACTTATAAGCGAAGACATCTTTACCGAAAAATTTTGCTGCGACATCGCCGCCTGCGTAGGCACTTGCTGCGTAGAGGGCGACAGCGGCGCACCGTTAGACTACGAAGAGGTGGAAATCCTCGAGCAAAACTATCCCGCCGCCCGCGAATACATGCCCGAAGCCAACATCCAAGCCGTGGAGCAGCAGGGTTTCGCAGTAAAAGACACCGACAACGACCTTGTTACACCTTTATATAATAATGCAGAGTGCGCCTACTCGTATCAAGAAAATGGCATCACTTTCTGCGCCTACGAAAAAGCCTTCTTGGAAGGCCGTACCACATGGCGCAAACCCATCTCGTGCCACCTCTATCCCATCCGTCTTGCCAAAGTAGGCATCTACACGTCAATAAAGCTGCACAAATGGCACGTGTGCCGTCCTGCCTTCATCCTCGGCCGCAAAAAAGGCAT
>JAFYFR010000051.1 GCA_017543645.1 Bacteroidales bacterium | reverse complement strand
CGCATCGCTTACCATGGTTGCAATCACCACAGCCGCCATCATCGTCGCAAGTACGATCCTTTTAAATATTTTTCTCATTTTATGTTTTAATTGGTTAATATTCAAGGTTATTATTAAAACAAACAAGGTTACGGAATGCCCAAAAGCAATCCCCAACAAAAAATGTTGCAATTTTTACAGTTAAAATTTGTTAGGAATTGTTAATTATTAATGAAGGCAAATTAAGCGTTTTTTGCGGTAGAATAAAAGAGGCGAGTGTTAGGTTATTGTTAAATTACGGAGGAACGGAATGGAAATTAAATCCTAAAAGGAAGCCCCACCTTATAATAAATACTACACTATCGGCAGCTTTACAGTAAACACCGAGCCTCTGCCGTATTCCGACTCCACTTCGATGGTGCCGCCGAGTAGCTCCACGTAGCCTTTGGCAATGGAAAGGCCGAGACCCGCGCCGGTGCTGGAGACGTTACCGTTGTTTTTGAGGCGGACAAAGCGGCGGAACACCAACGGTATGTTCTCGGACTTGATGCCGCAGCCGCTGTCTTCCACCGAAATCACCATGCACTCTTTCTCCTTGTTGAGACGCACACGCACGTATCCGCGAGCGGTATACTTGATGGCGTTGCCGATAAGGTTGGTGAATATCTGCTTGAGCTTCACCTCGTCGGAGCAGAGAACGATGTCGCGGCAGGAGGGCGAACTTATAAAATCGAGGACAATGTCGGGATTGCTCTCCGCCTGTTTCTGCATGATTTTGTAAGTCTCGTAAAGCACGGTGAAAATGTTCACGTTGTTCATCCTCACCGCAATCTGTCCGGTGTCGATTTTTGAAATTTCCACCAAGTCGGAAACAATGCCGAGGAGCTGCTTGGCGCTGTTGCGGATTATGTCGATGTAGGCGTTGCGGTCGTCGTCGGTCAAGTCGTCATCTTTGAGCAGGTCTGAAAAGCCGATTATGCCGTTCATAGGTGTGCGGAGCTCGTGGCTGAGGTTTTCGAGAAACGAGGTCTTGAGACGGTCGCTCTCCTCGGCACGCTCGGTGGCGAGCATAAGCTCCTCGTTCGACATGCGTAGCTCTTCGTTGAGTGTGCGTAGATGCTTTTCGGATTCTTTTTTTTCTTGAACGTTGGTGGCTGTGCCGCTGATAATTAGCGGCTTGCCATCGATACCGAGGGTCTCGAGCGTGCCACGAAACCAGAACCACAAATACTCACCACTGGCGCATACAAGGCGCAGCTCGCTGAACCGCTCCTGAAAGTCCGCACCGTCGAACTCCGCGAACACGTCTCGCACCAGCCCCTTGTCGTCTTCGTGTACCAAATCCAAAAACCCGTCCATGGTAATCGACGAGCGGTTGGTTTTGTAACCCAAAAGATGAAGCAGCGAGGGAAAGAAATAAAACGTGCGGATGTTGAGGTCGAGGTGAAAAACGGTGTCGGAGCCGGTGGCAATAGCGCGTTCAAGGCGGTTGATACGGTGGTGTAACTCGTTTTCGCGTTCTACATAACGTGTTACATCGTGAAACACAAGCAGAAATTTCTCTGGCAGACAGACAACCGACACCTCGGCATACTTGTATTGCCGCGATGTGGAGAAAAACTGGAGGCGAATAATCGACAAGTGGTTCTGTATTGCGGCGTTAAGCGCGTAGTCGATCTTTGCGGAGAAGCTCTGCCCGTCGGGCTGAATGGCTGGGGCGAAATCGTCGAACTTGCGCCCTACTATTTCCTCGCCCTCCTTTTCCAAAAACGCCGCCGCCGCCTCGTTACACCACATTATCCTGTCAGAATATGAGAACATCGGAACATGCCTCTCCTGAAATTCGCCTAATGCGTAGGGATATATGTCAAGATGCCCTGCCATAGCTTAGTGCTGTTGAGGTTTTAGTTTCTTATTGTTGAGTATCAGCATATTGTTTACCACGCTGACTACTTTTTCTGCCGTAATAGGTTTGTGTATAATAACCCTGCCAACCAACGGAGCGGACGCCAATATACTCTGGTCGGCGTGTTCAGGTACGATAAAGATGATTTTCACTTGAATATCTATCTGCGAAAGTTCCACAGTAAGGCTGGTGGCTCCCGGAATATTCACGTCAAGAATAACGAAAGATATGCCGCGGTTTTTGCGGAATTTGTAGAAAGCGTGCTGGTAAGAGTGCGCTGTGTGAACCTTGCAACCTAAAGATTCAAAAAGCTCTGTAATAAGCTTAACGTCACCTTCCACGTCCGAAATCAGAAGTAACTCACCTTGGAATGTCTCCACATTAACCGCCTTGGAAATGTCGGAGTATAGGTCGGCGTTGTTTTCGGGCAGTTGCGCCGGAATGTCGAAAGTGAATGTGCTGCCACCACCTATCTGGCTGTCGACCGAGATGTTGCCGCCCATCATGTTTACCATTCCCTTGCAGATACTAAGGCCTATGCCAAGTCCCTGATAATGGCGCGACAACGTGTTGTCAATCTGATAAAAGCTTTCAAAAATCTCACCATAACGATCAGATGGTATGCCTATTCCGTTGTCGGTAACGGAGAATAGAAGGCGGTTCTCGTTCATACGGTAATCAACAGAGATTCGTCCCGACTCCGAAAACTTTATGGCATTGTCGATAAGTTTCAAAAGCACTATCTTCAAGCCTTCCTCGTAGCTTGAGATAAATTTTTTCTCCTTAAAATTGCAGTTAAACTTGATTGTTAAGGGTTTGCCCGACTGCGTTATCATCAGGTCGGCGTGCATATTGATACCGCTGAGCAGAAAGTTGATGTCGAATGTCTGCGGAGTGATGTTTACATCACCCGACTGGATTTTGGAATAGAGCATTATGGTGTCGAACACTTCGAGAAACCGCTTTGAATGAGTGATAAGTGTTTCGGTAAGCTCGGAGCGACGCTCCAGCGAAAGTCCCTGACGGCAGAGCATATCGGCAAAACCCATAATTATGTGCATCGGAGTATGTATTTCGTGGCTTACACACGCCACAAACGCCGACTTGTAACGGTCGCTCACCTCGGCACGCGCCCGGGTTTTCTGTAATAGCACTTTGTTGGCGAGCAGCTGCTCGGAGGCGGCGGCTATCTGTTGGGCATCGTCGGTGGCTTTCTGTTGGAGCACCTTTGTAAACGATTTTTCGATGTCGAGCTGCTTTTGCAAAAGCTGGTTCTTGTTGGATGCCTCGCGGATGGTCTGCTGGTTTTCGTCCAAGGTCTTGCGCAGCGTCAATATCTCCTGCACAAGACTTTTCCGCTCCATAACTCCGGCTTTCTCCTTGTTGCCGTATGCCACAGCCATAATGCCAAACAATAGCAGTTCGAACAACAGCAGAGCGAACACCATGCTCGCAAGCATCCACTGGAGCTTTTTATCGCCCACGGTAACGGCACTTTCGGTTATCTCCCACCACATCACCACCGCTACCAACAAATGAACGGCAATAGCAGACAAAACAAATACTATCGGTTTTGTCTGCAGCAATTTAGACATAAACAAATTCTGCTCTGCCGCCATCTGCACAACGATTTATTTCATCTTTGATGGAAACACAGTTCCAAATTTACCTTTTTTCATAAGTTTGCTTGCCATAAATCCTATTAGCACAAATGTTGCCAATGTTACGCCGGTGGCTATGGCGGTGTGGGTAAAAAACTTATCTTGAAGCATTTGTGTGGGTACAATTGTACCGCTAACATAAAAATAGTTGTAACAGAAAAATGCGGCGGCGGCTATTATGCCCGTTATCCAAAACCACACGCGGCGTTTTTTGGCATCGGTGGGATTCTTGCCGCCTTGGTAGGCTATCATGCTGCTAATCAGTATGGCTATGCCCACAAATACCAATGCTGCTACTATGGCTAAAATATAGGTGTTGGAAATCAATCCGTCTACCTGCATTATGTTTTTATATTCGTAATTCATTTTAATAAGGTAATGTGTATAAATAATAGGTGTAAATTACTTTATCTTTTGGGTTGGCGGCGTTGAGCGCACCAAGAATGCTGTTGTACATACTGCGGTTTTGCTTTACCTGCTTGCCTTCCCAAATAAACTT
>JAFYFR010000050.1 GCA_017543645.1 Bacteroidales bacterium | reverse complement strand
TCAAAAACGCTTACAGCGCGGTATTGCATATCTATTGCCATTACAACGCCATTGTAACCATATTTTGTGGTTGCGCCCGTACCAAAATCGTTGTATTCATAAAAATCTATGGCAAATTCCTCCCAAGGTTGATTACCGTTTCCGGCTTTTTTGGGGTTAAAATCGGTGGTAACAATTGCCATATCCAAACCCGTGGAATTTATAAACTGTTTAACACGGCGTTGCACCATTTCATACTCCGAAACGCCCAACAATCCAGCTGCATCGTACACTTTTAACGACGAATCCACATACGGGGTAGTCATTGCGGCGGAAATCTTAGAATTTGTCAACGAATCTGTGATAAATTTCTTAGAAATATGATAATCTGATGAATTGCGGCGTGCTACCACATATTTTTCCCAACCGCTTTGATAATCAAGTGTATCGGGTGCAACATGAACGGCAGAAATTGCAGAATTGCTGCTTTCGTCGGGCAATGAATCTATATAACCTATAAGCCAAATTATTCCCCAAGTTAATAATCCCATAAACACGAGGAAAATTCCACAACCAACAAGCGTTTTTTTTGTATCTTCTTCCATACATCAAGCATTATTAAACAACCAAACAATAAAGAAATAAAGTGGCACAATTATCACTGCCGAAATCGAAATGGTTAGAATAAAGAACCAAAGCCATTTTTTGCTTGGCTCGCAAGGCAAAAATCCTTCGGTAGTGCCTGATTGTCCGTTGATTGCAAAATGATATTCTGTGCCTTTATACTCAACGCTAAGCATCCACACCGGCATCAAAACATATTCGATGGTAGGAAATTCGATTTTCATTTCCGTTGTTTTAAAATCGGAACTTTTTGTGAGTTTACTTTTGAGCGACGATTCCATACGCGATGCCACACGTTGCAACTGTTCACTACCTTCGCGCTCCACGTCGTATTTTTCGGCAAGAAAACCCGACAGATAGGCGTAATTAAACTCTTTAAGTTGGTTAAAATCAAACGGTTCGATAGAATCCATCAGAGCATCGTCCATTTTTTTGCTTACATCAGCGGGAATACGTGCAAAATCCATTCGTCCGCTGCGCACATAACTGTGAATATCTAACATATTGCTGTTTGTAGGCGATGTGGTTTCGTATTTACCCGTTACAGTGCCTTCGGATCGTCCGCTGTAAAGGCAGAACGGAACGTATATGCCTTGAATTTTTACATTCCTTTGGTCGAAAAAACCTCCGGGCACAAAACTCGCTTTTTTGCAATGCTTTGTGTAACAGTTTAATGCCTCGTCTTTACTGATGGTAAATGGCAAAACATAATCGGGACGGTATTCGCCCTGCAAACGCTCTTTGATAATGTCGGCGCTACCGCAATAGGCGCAAAACGTGGCTGCGGTGTTGGAGTCGGTAACAAGTTCCGCTCCGCAACTCTGACATCTAAAAACATCTAATTCGGGGTGCGAAGATTCAGTGACAGAGGGCTTAACCTCAGCCGCAACATTCTCATTAGCAGCGTTTTTAAAATCATCCTCGGTAAATGTTCCGCCGCACGAGGAACACGTCCACCGCCCTGTAACAGGCGAATAGACAATGTTGGCCCCGCACGCCGGACATCTGAGGACTTCTGCGTCGCTATATTTACTTTTGGAATACATAGAACGCTTTGTATGCCATATAAGTATCTAATTTAGAGACGATTTCAAACGGCGCGTGCATCGAAAGCACAGGCACGCCAACATCAATGGTGTCGATATTGAGATTTGCCATATAGAGGGCAACTGTGCCGCCGCCGCCAAGGTCTACGCGACCAAGTTCGCCGTTTTGCCAAATAACTTTCTCCTTGTCGAAAAGGTGGTGAATTTCAGCCACAAACTCTGCATTGGCATCGCTTGTGCCCGACTTGCCGCGCGAACCCGTAAACTTGGTTACAACCACTCCGTAATTGATAAACGACGAGTTTGCTTTTTCAAAAACATCGGGGAAAGTGGGGTCGAAAGCCGAGTTAACGTCGGCGCTCAGACATTTAGAATTGCTGAAAACCTGACGCGGATTGGCACCGAGAGTGGCGGCGAGGTCTTCGATAAAATATTTAAGGTAAGAAGAATTCAAGCCAGTGTTACCGTCGCTGCCGGTCTCTTCCTTGTCGGTGAGCACTGCAATAGCGGTCTTTTTCGGTTTTTTGATGTCGAGAATAGCCATCAGTTCGGGATAAGCGCACACCTTGTCGTCGTGTCCGTAAGCGCCCACCATACTGCGGTCAAAACCAACGTCTTTGGGCTTGTAAGTAGGCACGGCTTCGAGTTCGGCGTTCAAGAGGTCGGATTCTACAATGCCGTATTTTTTATTCAAAATATCTAACACATTGGCTTTTACGCGGTTGCTGAGGTCTTCGCCCTTGATGCAATTTGCGCCGATAAGAATATTAAGTTCCTCGCCCTTAATAATTTCGGGAGCGGGACGTTTCATCTGATTTTGAGCCAAGTGAGGCAAAAGGTCGGTAACCACAAAAACAGGGTCGCCATCATCTTCGCCGATGTTAACGGTAATTTTTTCACCGTTAGCCTTGATAATTACGCCGTGAAGCGAAAGCGGCACGGTTGTCCACTGATATTTTTTTATACCACCGTAGTAATGGGTTTTAAAGAGAGCGAGTTCTTCTTGTTCGTAAAGCGGATTTTCTTTAAGGTCTAAACGGGGCGAATCGATATGGGCGGCGGTGATATTAGTGCCTTTTGCAATATCTTCTGAGCCGATAACGGCAAGAATAACAGCCTTGCCACGGTTGTCGAAATAGATTTTGTCGCCGGCTTTAACCTTGTCGCCAAAATGGAACTCTTTGAAACCCTTTTTCTTAGCGGCTTCAATAGCGAAAATATTAATTTCGCGTTCGGTTTTGGCCTTCGACATAAAGTCTTTGTAGCCTTCGCAAAACTTAAACGCCTTGTCAATCTCCTTGTCGTCAAGCAAAAGCGAGGCGTTTTTTCTATCCATCATAAGTTTTTTCAGTTCGTCTTTTGTCATAATTGTAAATATTTATAACATTTATTATAATTCCTACTCTTCCACCTTCCATTCAGTTATATTCTTCTCCTTGCTCGAAAAGTTTACACCTATTTTAAAGATTTTGCGGCTGTCTTTTTTGAAACGTCCGGCGTAGTCTTTTTCGTTGATTTGGTCGAGGGCAATTTGAGGGTCTTGATCCATCTTGAACTCAAAGATATAGATATAATTGTCGGAAGTGGCAACGGCGTCGGCTCTGCCTTTGGAGAAATGCGCCTCGGAGAGCACAAACTGTCCGCAGATGGTAAACACAAGGAAAATCACGTTTTGAAAATCACGCTCCAAATACTTCTCGTTGTTGTCGTTGGCATACGGCAGAGTTGAATACAAGGCTTGAAACCGCTCCATAAGGCTGTCGATGTCGCCCTTGCGGAAATCACGAAGAAAATCGGCATAGATGAACCCTGTAAGACTGTCGGGCGCGCGGTAAAATTCATTAATCAGTCCTTGAAGGAAACTGAGTTTTATCTCGTTGTTTGGGAAACCGAGAATGTAAGTGCGTGTTTTACGGTCGTAACTCTTGATGGTGAGATATCCAGTGTAATAGAGCAACGGCACGAGATCCATATTGTGTTCGTCGTTCTTGAAAGTTTTGAGGTCGTCCTTTGAAAACTCCACGTCGTTTTCAAAACGCTTGAAATCATAATACGTACTGTGTATGCGCTTCATCAAAATAGTTGGGTTGCCAGTATCGTACCAATAGTTTTGAAAATCGAGACCTGAAAAACAATTCAACAAACTAACTATATTGAAGACCTTTTCGCCGTTTTCGTGAAAAAGATAACCATCGTACCAATGTTTTAGTTCGGCTAAACATTCGTCGAAGGTAAAGCCTTGATGTTTTGCGAGTTTTTCGATTTCGGGAGTGAAATTGGCAATCAACTCCTCGTGTGTGATACCGCAGATGGCTGAAAACTTTTCATTGTCTGTAATGTCTTCGGGTTGATTTAAACCGCTGAAAATAGATGTTTTGGCAAACTTGGTAACGCCTGTGATAAATACAAAGCGGATATACTCGTCGGCAGCTTTAAGAACAGAGAAAAATCCACGGTAAATCTTTTTAGATTCGGTGAGGTTTTCACTTGTTATCAATGGATTGTCGTATTCGTCAACGATAATTACAGTCTGCAAGCCTGTTTTTTCATATACCGCTTGCATATCGTAACGGAAACGATACGATATTTTTTTACCTTCCGATTTGTCTTCGTCTTTTTCAATCTCCTCTTTGATGAAACTTTCGTCGAATTGAATTCCATTCTTAATTTCAAATTCCCTTAATACAATCCTAATCTTGAATAGCAAAGTACTCGGCGAAGAATAGTCGCCATCCACAAAATCAAAATACGCCATCGGATATTTGATCCAATCTTTTTCGTATTTGCTGATTTTCAGTCCGTTAAAACAATCCTTCCGACCCTCGAAATACGCACGTAACGTATTGGCAAACAGACTTTTGCCAAATCTCCTCGGACGAGCGAGAAAATAGGATTTCGTGCCTGAATTAGCAAGAAAATAGATATAATCAGTCTTATCGACATACAGACAACCGACCTTTCTCAGGTTTTCAAAACTCTGTACGCCAATAGGCAGTTTACGAGACAAGTCATCAAGCGAAATAGCCATAATCAGTTGCGTTTTTTAATTTTGTTTTCTTTGACTGCAAAGATAATAGATGGAGCGGTTATTTGCAAATATACAATAAAAAAAAGATTGCAGAAAATTATGGGAATATAGTATCGGAAGATGGTGAAAGATTATTTCTTTCCCCCATAAATCATCGCCCCAATAATAGCCGTAAGTGGTGCGGCGAGAACCAAGCCGAGGCTGCCAACCATTGTATGGAGAATTTCGGCAGAGATGAAATTTGAATTGAAAATAGAAACAAAGGGCACGCCTTTGGCCATAAATGCCATAAATGCAAACATAAATCCTCCCGAATAGGCAAAGAGCAAAGTGGTTGTGGCAGAGCCGATTACAGGACGGGCAATTTTAAAGCCCGAAATCATAAGTTCGCGTCGTGGAAGGTCGGGACGGCGAGAATGAATTTCGTCGATAGAGGCGGCAATGTCGGTGGCAACGTCCATCAACGCTCCCGCAGCCGAAATAAACACCGCCGAGAGAAAAATCTCCGACAAATTGAGGTTAAACCCGCTGTAAATCAATGCTTCGCTGTAATCTTGCACCGTGCCGGGAATCTTAAACCAATGTCCCGAAACAAACGAAACCACAGCCGTAAACGCAATTCCCGATGTTGCTCCTAAAACAGCCGTAACTCCTTTACGATCAATGCCTACCACAAGAAAAATTATCACCGCCGACGACAAAAACGCCATCAGCAATGCCGCCGGAATTGGACTCACACCGTTGAGATACATCGGCAAAAGTATTTTCCAAAAGGCTAACGCTGTGAATATAAACGAAATAATTGCCTTTACGCCAGTAATTCCGGCAAACGCCAAAAGCGCCACCACAAACACAGCCACAAGAAAAATCTCGATGCCGCTGCGGTAATACTCTGCGGCGCGGATACCGATAACTTTTTCACCAGTGGGGTCGGTGTTGATGACGGCAAGCACACGGTCCCCAGACTTGAAAATCTTGTCGATGTTTTTTTGACCGTTGAGGATGTTGTCGGCGTCAAATTCTTGCCCGTCGAATTTGCCCGAAAGTACTTTGATACGCAGTTTTTGGTTACCGAGCGTTACCACAGAAATGGTGGTGAGGGCGGCATCGTCGGTGCTGAGCACCTCGGCTTTTTCGTAAAGCGTATTTTCTACAAGCGACGGATTGTCGAACCCCGTTGGCAAAAACGCCAAAACCAATGTTACCGCACTAATTACAGCGATAAACACAAGGTTTCGGCGTTTGTTATTATCTTTCGGCATAATTTATTTTAAATCAGCCAACTGCATTATTTTTTTAGGAATATCTGTGTTGTCGTAGTAGCCGTTGAAATTGTCGGCACCCACACCGATTGCAAACACGGGAACAGGCAACGCAGTGTGCGCAAAACTTGCCCAATCCACACCCGATTTGTTGTCGAGAATATGCGTAACTGTTACAGTGATAGGCTCGTACGAACCGTAGTAGAGCATCCATTCGTCGCGCGAAATAGAGGGTCTTTTCTTCTTAGACAAGTCCATCTTGATGTTATAAGCGTCTTTTAAGCGTTTTATCTCAAAATCAGACAGTTTGAGGCTTTTTTCCTCGTTGCCGAGACCAAAGTATTGCTCAATTTTTTTGAGAATAAAATCAAACGAGGCGTTATTTTTCATATAAGTGTTCACCGAATCGGAAAAGCTTAAAAAAGACAACTGTTGATTTTTCATAAAGTTGAACGCCGATTCATAACCAGTTCCAGCAAAACCGAGAGTCAAGCCACCACATTCGTGGTCGCCAGTCATAACTATCAGTGTTTCATCAGGATGTTTTTTGTAAAAATCGAGAGCCACACCAATAGCGCGGTCGAGGGCAATAGTTTCGTAAACGTTGCTAACCGCATCGTTGGCATGATCTGCCCAGTCGATTTTTCCGCCTTCGGTCATAATGAAGAAACCTTTGTCGTCATTGTCGAGAAGTTCCACTGCCTTTGAGAGAAACTCAGCGAGAACAATCTGATTGTCAGGTGATTGAATACTAAGGTCGATATTATAAGGTAGCGAAGCGTCGTCGGGCAGGCTCGTAGTGTCGGAGGATGTGCGAGCAATTGTTGCAACAACCTTATTATCACCAGGTTTGAGAGCCTCAAAATCTTTGCGGTTATTAACAAACTTATATCCGGCATTCTTCAATTCGTCTAAATAGGGATAAAGACCCTCGTGATGTTTGGATTTCCAACGGACAAAGCCTCCGCCGAAAAACTCAAAATTAGTTTTCAACAGGAAACTATCGATACGTGGATACTCGTTGCGGTCGGCGCAGTGGGCATAAAAGCACGAAGGCGTTGCGTGGTCGATACTTACGCTTGTAATAATGCCCACCTTCATACCCTTGTCGTGAGCCATTTCGGCAATGGTTCTATACGGCGCAGATGCGTCAGGCGTTACCGAAACACGGTTGATGTCGGTTTTGTTGCCAGTGGCGAGCGCAGTGGCAGCGGCAGCCGAACAAGTGATAAAGCGGTTTTGAGCGTGAGTGTTGGCAAGTCCCGCTGCTGTAAACCGACGAACGTTGAGCGTTCCAGGCTGGAGGTTGTATCGTCCAGCAGTCTGACGGTTAAAAATCTCCAAAAAACCCTCCTCGCTAACGGCCTTTTCAGCCATATTGATTTGGGGCGTTGACATACCGTCGCCAATAAAATAAAAGATGTACTTTGGAGCTTTACCTCCCTGAGGAGCATTCCCAGATGTGTTGTTACCACCGTTGTTGCCAGTGCAAGATGCAAGTAACAATGCGGCAGATACCGCCGCAATAGATAATAAATTCTTTTTCATAACTGTATAATCATTGTGTTTAATTTTTTCGGCTAAATTACAACAAAGGTTGAATACTGCCAAAAAAAAACTATCATATCAGTTATAAAAATTGCACTAACGCATGAGCGAAAATTTCTTGCCTATCGAAACAGAGGAACCATTAGTGCCGTTGACAAAAATCTGAGGCTTACTGCCGTTGATTGATTTTTTAGCGGTTTCTTCTGAAATTTCAGCGGCATTTGATTCGGTAGTCCTGTTAGTGTCGAGCACTTCGTAAACAGAGTTTTCGCTCTTAAACTCAGGCACAATGCGTTTCATCATACCCACAATCTTGAAGTTGTCGCCGCATTTCACAAGTCCTATAAGTTGATTGATTTGCTCCGAAACCTGAGCGAAATCGTATTCGCGAACTTTTGCAACCATAATCTGCGAGTGCGATGTTGGCAGCGTAGTCTCCTTGTCGTTGAGCACCTCTTCGTAAAGTTTTTCGCCCGGGCGCAGACCTGTGAACGAAATTTGAATATCCTTGCCGAGAGTTAATCCCGAAAGTTTTATCATTTTCTTAGCCAAATCGATGATTTTAACCGACTTACCCATATCAAACACGAAAATCTCACCGCCGTTGCCCAAAGTGCCTGCCTGCAATACCAACTGACAAGCCTCGGGAATTGTCATAAAGAAACGTGTGATTTTCGGGTCGGTAACGGTAACAGGACCGCCCTTTTCAATCTGGGCTTTGAATCTCGGAATAACAGAACCGTTGCTTCCGAGAACGTTGCCAAAACGTGTGGTGATAAATTTAGTGGGGAAACAACTATTGAGCGACTGAGTGTAGATTTCGCAGATACGCTTGCTGCAACCCATTACGTTTGTGGGATTTACAGCCTTGTCGGTAGAAATCATCACAAATTTGTTCACCTTATATTTTACAGCAAAATCGGCTAAGAGTTTTGTGCCGAAAACATTGTTTTGAATAGCCTGCGAGGGGTTGTTTTCCATCATTGGCACGTGCTTGTAGGCAGCGGCATGGTATATTACCGAAGGATGGAATTTCTCAAAAACAGCGGTAAGTCTTACAGAGTCAGTAACACTACCGATAACTATCTCAAAATTAAAGAAGTTGAGTTTTTCCTGAAGTTCAAGTTCCAAATCGTAGAGAGGCGATTCGGCTTGGTCGAAAATAACAATGGTCTTGGGGTTGAACTTAGCCACCTGACGGACAATTTCGCTACCGATACTTCCTGCCGCACCTGTAACGAGAATAGTCTTGTTAACGAGGTCTTTGCGGATTTCCATCTCGTCGAGTTTAATGGGGTCGCGTTCCAGAAGGTCTTCGATTTTAATTTGACGTATCTGCTTGAAACTCAGCTCTCCATTGATCCAGTTGCTCACCTTGGGGGTAGAGAGCACCTTCACATTCTGCGAAAGACAGATGTCGATGATAGATTGTTTTTGCTTGGTGTTGGGAAGTTGTTCCGAAAGAATCAACATTTTAACTCCCTGGTTTAAAATAATTTCTTCCAGTTTTTCCAAAGGCCACACCTTGATTCCGTCGATGCTCTTGCCTACCGAATTATTGCTTTGGTCGAGAAACGCTACCACGTGATAATTAGTACCAGCATCACGGTCGAGAGTACGTTTGGTGGTGAGAGCAAATTCGTTTGCACCGTAAATAACCACATTTTTGCACGTAGTCTGGTGCGAACGGTAATCGAAATACAACGCCTTAACAATAAATCTTGAAATCGACATAAAGGCAATAGACAGCACACAATCGATAAGCAAAACCGAGAGAGGAATTGATAGTTCCGTAAGATTCAGTTTAACAAAGAGATAATTAAAACTCAACGCCACCAAAGATCCTGTAATAATAGTTATACATATCCGTATGGCATCGTTGGTACTCGTATAACGCACAAGTCCGGCATAAGTCTTAGATATCACGAAACTAATTATCCTGATAGGAAGAATAAGCGCGAATGCGTAAAACAGATTTTGATTAATTGATTCTCCGAAATTAAAATTAAAACGGAGCATATATGCCGAAAATACTGACAAACATATCAATATAACGTCAATTGAAAACACCACCCACTTAGGGGCGTGCAATTTAGACATCAGTTTTTTTATCATACCTAAAAGTCGTTATTTTTAATTTTAATGGTGCAAAGATAAAAACTATTTTTCTAACTCTGTACTTTTTTTCCGCCATTTTTAATTAAAACACATTTCATGCCAGATACCCTATTAACATTTTTTATAAAAAACGATACAACAATCTACAATAAGCATACGTCTATTAAACATAAAACCAAAAAATTATTGAAAGATGAAAAAGTTATTATTTACAGTAATAGTGGCGCTCGGATTATTCGCAGCCAACAATGCCTCAGCCCAGTGGAATCAAATGCTCCTCAATTCTGGCAACAAAGGAAAGGCTGAACTATCTACCAACAATGATGCCACCATAAAATGGGACAAAACCGAATATGATTTCGGCGAGATCAAGCAGAATAATCCCCAAAAAGTGGAATTTGTGTTTGAAAACACTGGCGACAAAGCCATTCTGATTAACAAAGCTGAGGCTTCGTGCGGATGCACAAAACTTACATACGACCAGAAACCAATTATGCCCGGACAAAAAGGAACGGTTTCTACCGTATACGATGCCAAGGAGTTAGGTATGTTTCAAAAGTCCATCACTCTCACTGTAGGAGCTATTAATTCTAATGCGCCCGACAACGTTTACGAACTTAAGCTTACTGGCACAGTAATAGAATAATAAATTTTATAGTTAGTATTGAAAAATATTGCAATGCTCAGCGTTGCAATATTTTTTTATGAGTTCTTGTGTATACTCGGCACACTTAAAAACACCCTCGCGACTACCGTCGTAACCGTTAACAAGCAAAAGGAAATGGGTGGTTTCATGGGTAATTTTCGTGCGCTCGTTGTCGCTTGTGGGAGTACCTACACCGCCTACATTATCACGGTAAACTGGCAGATTTTCAATATTTAACATACCGCGCCCGATTCCTTCGTATGGTTCTCCGGCTCGTCCTATTCCAAGAACAAGGTTGCCTTGTATTTTGTCCGAATCAAAGCCACCGATGCTGTAGCCTGTGTAGATGCTCACAAGATTTACCAAATCGGCAAGAGTGTTAATTTTATATAACTCCTCCCCTTTTACTATCCTGCGCAAAAGAGCCTCGGCTGCAGGACGGTAGCGGCTTGGTGCTTTGCCAAATTTTTTGTAAGCCTCGCGTGTGGCGTGTATCGGGGGCATTTTTTTGATGCTCTCTTCGGTTAAAACTTGACGGTAACTATCTGAAAGTGTGGATATTTCTTTCCATAAGTTATCATCAGGTTCTGAATTTGTTACAGTGGCAGTAAGTGCGCATCCCGCAAAATCGGGGAATATTTTGTAAAATTCTTCGGAAATAGTGATATTCATAAGTCTGATTTTTTATTTCTTTGCAAAAATAATCAGATATTTTATGAAACTAAGGATAATCTGCGCATTAATTGCATTTTTTTTTACTATGAAACTCTCCGCCCAGAGCGACGACGGATGGTTCACAAACAAAATCACGACAGGAATCAACTATAATTCAAACAATTGCGGCGTTTACGTCCGATATGCCTACCTGTTCAATTTTGAAAACCACTTTTCAGCAGGCACACAGACGGGATTAGTGTTTTCGGAACAAAAAATGATACCTATCGAAGCCAGCCTAAGAATCCGTCCTTTGGGCAAGAAAAACATCATGCCGGCATTCACTCTAAGCGGAGGATATGGTGCAAACATTTCTAAAGGAGTAAACGGAGGCGGAATATGGAGTCCATGCCTGAGCATCGAAACTGGCTATCTCCGACGGGTAAGATACGTTACGGATGTTGGGGTACAGTTCTACAAAAAGGAGAAATACTTTGTAATAGCCTTAGGGATAGAGCTATAAAAAAGTAGGGACGCACTGACAACGTCCCTACCATAAATGTCAAACAATAAATAAAAAAAGAATTAAAAAATAAAAGTCAAACCGAATTTAACCCACGCCAAATCGTTCCAAGGTGAAAATTCGGTATAAACACCAGCAGTGCCGAACATATACCTCGCTCCGGCTGTGGGAAAACACTTCATCTCGCCGTTTTTGTACGGCTTAGAATCAGGAAGGTCAAGTTTGTCTTTCCAATGGATATAACCAATTGAAATACAACCGTATGTATCAAGATTAGGAACAAACTGATAGTGCAATGCGCCACGTGTTCCTATCTGCCAGACTCCGTGGATATTTTTAACACCGTTAACAGTTTTAGATCCCTGGCCCACGCCGAAATAACCGCCGCCGCTGATGCAGCCCCTGCCGTTGATAATGTTGCCAAGAAATCCGTAATCGCCTGCCACATTGAAAGAAGGCACGAAGATGTCGCCTTCCGAGCCGACACCGAATCCAGCATTCAATCCGAAATTACCAATGTTGAAAACTGTCTGCGCGTTGGAGTTAACTGTTGCGCTGAGGTTGAGCGAAATTATCGCTACAATAATTAATAATAGTTTTTTCATCGTACTTAATATAATAAAATTTAAAAATCAATTTCATCTGGGAACTGTCCCGAACTGCTTTCTAACTGCATATTGTTGATTACCAGCATATCCTCATCGCTGATGGTAAAATCGTCGATGTTGACATTCTCTTTCAGACGCTCGGGTTTGGTAGATTTGGGTAACGGTAAGACACCGTTCTGCAGACACCATTTGATACAAATCTGAGCGATGGTAACTCCGTATTTTTCAGCCATTTGTGCAAGCTGGGGAACGGCAAGCATCTTACCTCGTCCAAGAGGACTCCACGCCTCAATAAGTATATTATGAGCTTTGCAATAGTCTACTACATAGCTTTGGCGGTATCCGGGATGACACTCAATCTGGTTGACCATAGGCGCGATATTGGCAATTTTCAGCAACGGCTCCAAGTGGTGAATCCAAAAATTGCTGACACCAATCGCCCTCACCTTCTTCGATTTGTAAAGGTCTTCGAGAGCGTGCCAAGTAGAAGCATTAAGCTCTGCCCAGTTGTCGTAACGGTTGGGCGATGCCGGCCAATGCACGAGATAGAGATCGAGATAATCTGTCTGCAAGTCGTTGAGAGTCTGTTCAAAAGACTTGATAGTTTTGCAATATCCGCGCTCGGTATTCCACACTTTGCTTGTAATAAAAAGGTCTTTGCGGTCGACTCCTGCCTTGCTGAGGGCATTGCCGATAAATTTTTCATTGTTGTAAACGGCGGCGGTGTCGATATGGCGGTAGCCGATATTCAAAACCTCTAAAATAGTGTCGCTTACAGACTTTTCGTCGTTATTCTGCCATGTACCCAATCCTATGCAAGGAATTGATACTCCGTTGTTTAAAATAAAGTTGTCCATAGTTTGAAAACTAATAATATCAAAATCCAGAATCCAAAATTACCGATAATTGATTATAAAAACCAAAAAAAAAGGCAAAAAAAAGTTTGCATTTAACAAAATTTTGTATTTTAGCATAGTCAAAAAGAAAAACAAAATGGCGATAGCATATATAAAAGAAGATGTCAATCAGTTGACAATATACGATTTAGAAGGCAAAATTATCAACAACATACCCAACAAGGGTGGCAAAGTGCTTGCGAGCGGCTCGGATTTTTTCGTTACCGAAAGCGAAAACGACTACAAGATTTTCGACACTTCGGGCATATTACTCCACACATACTTCAAAGAAATCGGGCGGTTTGTAAAAATTATCGACGACCAGTGCCTGTTTTTAGAGGGCGAAGTTCTCAAGCGATACAGCAAAAACGGCGAGGATGCAGAAATCTCATCCGCGCTCCAACTTAAAAACGCGTCGGAGAAAAAGTCAAACCGTATTGACAAACTCGCCAAAGCGGGGTCGCTATTTATCACCATACTTATCGTCCTCAACGCAATCGCTGCCGGAGTAATGACCTACACCGAAGACAACTCCCTCACCGAAATCTGGCTCAACCATTTCTGCGACATAAGCATAATAATTTTCATCATCGAAATCCTCATAAGAATCTTCTGCCGCAAAAAACCGCTCGAGTTTTTTACCTGCGAAGACAAAGGGTGGAATATTTTCGACTTGATAGTTACGGTAATATCGTCGCTTAGTTTCTTTACCGGTTTGGAAGGTCTCGTTGGAGCACGTGCGATACGAATCTTGCGCGAACTCAGGCTGTTACGTGTAGCGTCAGGCATAGCCAACATGAAACGTGTGCTTCAAGCCCTGCTATTCTCCCTGCCGCAAATATCTTGGGCAAGCTTGTTTTTCATTCTTTTGTACTACATTTACGGTATCACAGGTGTGGAGCTTTACGGCGAATGTGACGAGCATTTTGCAACGCTCCACCGCACATTCCTCACTCTGCTGCAGCTCATGACCATGGACGACTGGATGAACATCACACTAAACGTAATGGAAACCAACCCGATGGCGTGGATTTATTTCAGCTCGTTCATTCTGCTCGCCTCCTATATACTTGTAAACTTGATTGTTGGTATTGTGGTAGACTCGCTAAACGAAGTTCACAACCAAGCCATGTCGTCATCAAACGACGAACTTACACGCGAAGTAAGCAAACTTGAGAAACAACTTCAACACGTGAAGGATCTGCTCAATCGTAAAGAGAAACAGGAAGAAAAATAGAACTATTTTGTTTTTTCCTTCTCGTTAATCTCGTTCAAAACCTCTTTGGCACGCTCCTTAGCAATGTCAAAGTTTGAACAGATATTCAATTTGTTGAGCTTGTCGGCAAGACCTGAACGTTCAAGTTCGGAACGGACACTTTCGTTAACGCCTGACAATACGATAGTTACATTAACAGCGTGAATCTCGTCGATAACCGCGCTAAAATTGTTGATACCGGTGCTGTCCATAAAAGGCACATGGCGCATACGGATTACCAAAACCTTGACACGGTGAGAATCGGCAAGTCCGCGGAGAGTTTCTCGGTATTTCTTGGCAGCTCCGAAGAAGAAGGGACCGCTGATTTCGTACACATCTATGCCCTTTGGCAGAAACGAGTAATTTTCCAACGGATCGGTACCTTCCGAAACGGTAAGCACTTGGCACTGCTTCGACATACGCTGCATAAAGAGCAAGCAAGCCATAACCATACCCACCTCAATAGCCACTGTAAGATCTATCAAGACGGTAATCAGAAAAGTAGTAACCAATATAACCGTATCGTACTTAGAACCTTTGGTGATAGACACAAACGAACGCCATTCGCTCATGTTGTATGCCACAACGATAAGCACACCGGCAAGGCACGACATAGGAATAAGTTTGGCGTACTGTCCAAAAAACAACATTATCAACAACAGCGTAACTGCGTGAATGATACCAGCAACAGGAGTGCGCCCTCCGTTCTTCACATTGGTGGCTGTACGTGCTATTGCGCCAGTAGCCGGAATTCCTCCAAAAATAGGAGATACTATATTGGCGATTCCCTGCGCAATTAGCTCTGTATTAGAACGATGGTTGCCACCAATCATACCGTCTGCCACCACAGCAGAAAGCAACGACTCGATAGCTCCCAAAACTGCGATGGTGATGGCGGGCTGGATATAATTGCCAATCTGAGTCCAGTCGATGTAAGGCACTTCTACGGTAAACGAAGAAGGAATTTCGCCAAAAACCGTCTCAATAGTGCTGACAGGCAGGTGAAACACAGCCACAGCCACTGTAGTGAGCACTATTGCCACAAACGAACCGGGAATTTTATCAGTTATCTTCTTGAAAAACAACGAAATAAAAATTGTAACTATAGTGATAACCAAAGCCGTCCAATTAATAGTGTTGAAATTGGCGAAATACGCGCCCCACTTGCCGATAAAGTCGGAAGGAAGTTCGCCAGTAACCGAAAGGCCAAAAGCGTCTTTGATCTGCGTGGTAAAAATCGTTAGCGCGATACCGGAAGTAAAGCCCACAACCAAGGGGTGAGGGATGAACTTGATAACCGAGCCAAATTTTAAAAGTCCGAAAATCACAAGCATAATACCAGCCAAAACGGTAGAAATCAGCAGTCCTGACATTCCATACTGATGAACAATGCCTGCCACCACCACGATAAAAGCACCCGTAGGCCCTCCTATCTGAACGCGGCTGCCTCCAAAAAACGAAATCAGAAAACCTGCCACAATTGCGGTTACTAATCCCTTTTCGGGCGAGACTCCTGATGCCACGGCAAAAGCTATGGCAAGCGGCAACGCCACTATGCCTACTATTATGCCCGACATCAAGTCGGTTTGAAACATCTTTTTGGAATATCCCTTGTGCAATACCGAAAACAACTTCGGACTAAATACTTTTTCCACTCTTAAATTGTTTTAAATCAAATATTTATCTATTAATTTGTATATTTTGCAGAAGCGGAAGATGCCCTTGCAATTCAAGGCGCAAAGATAAACCAACCACTATACCTGATTTGAAACAAGTGATTAAGAAATATTTAAAAAATACAAAAGCCAACAAAAATCCATTAACAAATTATAAACATATCAAATGATTCAATTTCATTATTGACACAAAAAACCCCCACGAAACAGCTTCGTGAGGGGGAATAATTATTCGGAAATTGTTACTGACTATTTCAGCGAATCTTCAACAGCAGCCTGCGCAGCGGCAAGACGTGCGATAGGAACACGGAACGGAGAGCAGCTTGCGTAATTCATACCTACGCGGGCGCAGAACTTAACCGAGTTGGGTTCGCCGCCGTGCTCGCCACAGATACCTGTGCGGAGGTTGGGACGTACCTTGCGACCTTTTTCTACAGCCATTTCGATAAGCTGACCTACACCGTGCTGGTCGAGCACCTGGAACGGGTCTACCTTCAAAATCTTCTTCTCCAAATATACGGGGAGGAACGAAGCGATGTCATCGCGGCTGTATCCGAAGGTCATCTGAGTCAAGTCGTTGGTACCGAACGAGAAGTACTGAGCCTCGGTAGCGATGCGGTCGGCAGTGAGGGCAGCACGAGGTATCTCAATCATAGTACCGATTTCAAACTCGATAGTTACACCGTATTCTGCGAAAACCTCCTTGGCTGTTTTCTCGATGATTTCCTTCTGCTGACGGAACTCGTAGAGAATACCGATAAGCGGAACCATGATTTCGGGTTTGGGATTCTTGCCCTCTTTCTTGAGTTCGCAAGCAGCCGAAAGAATAGCGCGGGTCTGCATAGCTGTGATTTCGGGGAATGTGATTCCGAGACGGCAACCACGGTGTCCGAGCATCGGGTTGTTTTCAGCGAGCGAGTTAACACGGCGTTTGATGTCGTCGATGCTAACGCCCATCTGTTCTGCCATAACTTGCTGACCTTTAAGATCGTGAGGAACAAACTCGTGCAATGGCGGGTCGAGCAGACGGATATTGACAGGCAAGCCGTCCATAGCCTCAAGAATACCCTTGAAGTCGGCTTTCTGGTAAGGTAGAAGTTTAGCAAGAGCTTTCTCGCGACCTTCAACAGTGTCGGCAAGAATCATCTCGCGCATTGCCACAATCTTCTGATCCTCAAAAAACATGTGTTCGGTACGAGTCAAGCCGATACCTTTTGCGCCAAACTCACGTGCGATTTTTGCATCGTGGGGGGTGTCGGCATTGGTACGTACTTGAAGAACTGTATATTTGTCGCAGAGATCCATCAGGGCTTTGAAGTCGCCGCTGAGTTCGGCAGCCT
>JAFYFR010000049.1 GCA_017543645.1 Bacteroidales bacterium | reverse complement strand
CTTGCGTCCATAAAGGCGTAGTCGAACGAAAACCGCGAAACCTTTATGCCCGCACCCAACGAGGGTACATAACTGTATGTGCGTGAGATATATAAGTGATTGTTTTTCATAAAGTCGGATATTCCAAAACGCACAAACGCCGATTCCAATATCCTGCCGCCGCTCCCGAGGTAGATGCCACAGCACATCCTTTATATTCTATTTTGAGCGCACAAATAATAAAAATGTGCAATGTTAGCATATTACGCAATGGATACCGGCTAAATAACCCACGGCGGGGATAAAAAATGCGAGTTAAAGCAAACTTTGTTTTTTGTAATCCATAAAATGGTCTTATATTTGCAGTTTGAAAAGGAAAATTAAGATTACAAAACAAAATGTCAGGAATAATATCAAAATTGAAATTTGTGCCGAGCATGCTTACATGTTCGAGTGCTGTCTGCGGAATAATGGCGACTTTTTTGGCGTTGGACGGCGAAAAAAGTTTGGTTATTGCTTCGTACCTTATTTTGCTTGCCAGCGTGTTTGATTTTAGCGATGGATTTGCGGCGCGTCTTCTACATGCCCAAAGCGAACTTGGCAAACAGCTTGATTCATTGGCAGATGCAATAAGTTTCGGCGTTGCGCCTACAGCCATTATGTTTGCATTAATGAAGGATGCCTTGAAACTAAAAGGCGGTTTCCTATCGTTTGAAGGATGGCAGATAGCTGTTCTTATGGCTACCGTGATTATTGTGGTCTGCTCTATCCTTAGGCTTGCCAAGTTTAATATCGACCCGGAGCAAAGTTATGGTTTTAAGGGACTTGCTACTCCTGCAAACGCTATTTTGATAGCCTCTATTCCGCTAATCAACGCCATGGTTCCCGAAGATTTTTGGATTTACACTGTGGCTCACGCACTTTGCAATGCCGATTTCCCATTTACAGCCACTATCGCACTCATAGGCTTGCAGGTTTTTGTGTTCGGAAGCGCGAAATTTCTGCTTCCAATGACAATCTTCTTCTCGCTTATGATGGTTACAAACCTTCCAATGTTCTCGCTCAAGATGAAAAGCTATAAGTATAAAGACAATAAGTTGGTTTACAACTTTTTAATCTTTTCGGTACTTTTGCTGATTGTTTTGCAGTGGATAGCGGTGCCGATTATCATCACAGCCTACGTTGTGGTATCGTTTGTACGCTGGCTCTTGTCCCGAAACGCTAAAAAAGAATAGATATATAGGGAGATTTATTTTGTACAAGAGGCGTTTGGAGATGATTCCAAACGCCTTTTTTGTTGCTGAGGCTAAATTATTTTTGGTTGAAATACTTGCACAGGTTTGATATTCCACATTCTCCGCATTTGGGATTCCGCGCCGTGCATACATACCGTCCGTGGAGTATCAGCCAATGGTGCGCCCGTCCTAATAGTGCCGGTGCAAAACCTTTTTCTAACTGTTCTTCGGCTTGGATTGGTGTTTTGGCGTTTTTGGTAAGTCCGAGGCGCGCTGCCACCCTGAACACGTGGGTGTCTACCGGCATCACCTCTGCGCCGTAAAGCACCGAAGCCACCACGTTTGCGGTTTTTCTGCCTACCCCGGGAAGCGTTTCAAGCTCTTCTACCGTTTTGGGTAATGCGCCGCCGAATTTTTCCACAATTATCTGCGCCGCAGCTATTATGTCACGGGTTTTTGAATTGGGGTAAGAAATAGATTTGGTGTATTTGATTACCTCGTCGAACTCCGCTTCCGCCAACGATTCGGCATCGGGAAAACGCTCAAACAGCGCAGGAGTTACCATATTCACCCTCTTGTCGGTGCATTGAGCCGAAAGACGCACCGCCACAAGCAGTTGAAACGGATTTCCGTATTTCAGTTCCGTTTTGGCGTCGGGCATTGTTTGGGTAAAATAGCCTGTAACGGCTTGGTATAATGATTTGCTCATGGTTTGTGTTTTTGGAATGCAAATATGATGAAAATTTTGTTTCCTCGTTATATTTTTATCAACCATGCTGAAATATTTTTTGCAAATTACTGGCAAATACTTATATTTGCATCATTAAGCAACCAAATTAACTCACCTACACAATGTTAAAGACCTTAGCTATATTATTTTTTTTGTTGTTTCCTCTGTTTGTATTCTCGCAAGAGGACAAAGGTTGGACTTACACCGGCGACAAAAGCATAACTGAAATTGCCATACCAAATGATGTAGGCACAATTGATTATTATGCCTTTAAAGATTGTCCAAACTTGAAAAAAGTCTATATTCCACCGAACATCACAAATATAAAAGGCATGATGTTCAAACATTGTCCCGTCTTGGAAGAAATTTCAGTAGATTCTGAGAACAGTTTTTTCACTTCTATTGACGGCGTTTTGTTCTCTAAGGACAAATCTAAAATAATCTGCTGCCCTCCTGTCAAAGCCACCGACGAATATACAATTCCCGAAAGTGTTACAATAATAGGCTATGGAGCTTTTTTCGATTGCGACAAATTAACTAAACTTGCAGTTCCCAATCATATCAAAGAAATTCAAGAGTCGGCATTTGAGGAGTGTTCTAATATCGAATCTGTTTCTATACCTTCAAGTGTAACTACGATAAGGGGGTGCGCTTTTAGTACATGCTACAAGTTGCGCAAATTTGAAGTTGACCCTAATAACCAGATTTTTTCCACTATTGACGGTGTGCTGTTCAGTTACAACAAGACAAGACTAATCAGCTGTCCCAACCTGTCGGAATACACAATACCATCATCTGTCAAAAGAATTGGGGGATACTCATTTCAAGGATGCTATAATCTTAAATCTGTAACCATTCCAAACAGCGTAGAAATAATAGAGGAAGGCGCGTTTTCGTATTGCGATGGGCTTACGTTGCTGACAATTCCCAATAGTGTTAAAAAAATTGGAGAATCGGCTTTTTGGGCGTGTAAGAATCTTAAAACGGTAAAACTTCCAAACAACTTGGAACAAATAGCTCCCAGAATGTTTCATAATTGTTCAGGATTAAAATCAATCTCCATTCCCAAATCAGTTAAAGAGATTGGAGAATATGCCTTTCAAGGATGCGGAAATCTCTATGAAATAACCATAGCTAACGGAGTTGAGAAGATTGAAGACTATGCCTTTTCAATTTGTGAAAACCTTAAATCCGTCACCATTCCCAGCAGTGTTAAGGCAATAGGAATAGGTGCGTTTTGGAGATGCAAAAAACTTGAATCAATTATCATACCTGGCAGCGTTAAAACTATAGCAAAATATGCTTTTCAGGAATGTGATAATTTGAAGACTCTGAATTTGAAAAACGGAGTTGAAAAAATCGATGATTATGCTTTTCGTGGTTGTAATTGCCTTACTAAAATCACTTTTCCCGAAAGTATTGAGGAAATAGGGGAACGTGCATTTTCTGGATGCACCAGTTTACAATCTGTAACCTTTGGAGTCGGAGTTTCAGAAATAGATGATTATGCGTTTGAATCATGTAACAACCTTTCTGACATCATAATACCCACCGGAGTCAGACGCATTGGGGAAAAAGCGTTCCCTGATTATGAAAATCGTTTGTTGTATGATGTTGACACCACGGAATTGCTGCATGTGCCCCAATCAGTCAAGATGTTTTCTATTCCTAAAAGTGTTGTTACTATTCGTGATGGTGCATTCAGTGATTGCGCCAACCTAGAATCCATCACCATTCCTGGTAGTGTCAAGACAGTCGGCAATGCAGCATTTTTGCGATGCGTAAACCTAAAATCAGTAACAATCGAAGACGGCGTGGAAGAAATAGGTTTTCAAGCTTTTTATGGATGTACAAATCTTGATTCTGTATTTATACCAGAGAGTGTCAGAGAAATTTGGGAGGAGGATTTTGCGGGATGCGATAACGTATTTTTGTTCAATGCGGATACTACTGAATATAATGGAGTTATTAAGAACAATTACAATATCATTAAATGTGCAGGTCTTGAATCCGTCACCATTTCTGGAAATATGAAAAAAATAGATGATTGTAAGGAATGTGAGAATCTCAGATGTTTAACAATTGAATACGGTGTAGAAAATATAGGTTTTCGTGCGTTTGCTGAGTGTTCCAATCTTGAATCTGTTACCATTCCTGGTAGTGTCAAGAAAATCGGCTTAGGCGCATTTAATCGTTGTGGGAACTTAAAATCTGTAATAATCGAAAACGGCGTTGAAGAAATTGATAATTCGGCGTTTGCATTTTGTTCGCTTGAATCCATCACCATTCCTGGTAGTGTCAAGAAAATCGGCCATCAAGCATTTTCGAGTTGCGAGAACTTAAAATCAGTAACAATCGAAAATGGCGTGAAATCAATAGATAATGGAGCATTTGAAGATTGTTATAACATAGAATCTATTAGTATTCCCGAAAGTGTTCAATTTAAATGTAATAGTAATGCGTTTTCAGATTGCAAGAATCTATTGTTGTACAATGCTGATTCCACTATTTTAGTACGAGTGCCACAATCTGTCAAGGAGTTTTCTATTCCCGAAAGCGTTGTTCGTATTTCTTATCGTGCCTTCAGTGGATGTTCAAATCTTGAATCCATCACCATTCCTGGAAGTGTCAAAACAATTGAAACCTATGCGTTTGAGAAATGTGGGAACCTAAAAAATGTAACAATCGGAAACGGTGTAGAAGCAATACTGGATAAGGCATTTGCAAGTTGTAACAACTTAGAAAATATAGTATTTCCCGAAAGTATCCAAAAATGTATTGATGCTTTTGAACCATACGAGCAAAATTATTGTTTCAATTCTGATACAACTGTATTACTGCATGTACCACGATTATTTACTAAGTTTGTGATTCCCAAAAGTGTTGTCAATATTACCACTGGAGCTTTCAATGGTTGGCAGGTAGAACTTGATTCTATCACGATTCCCGGACATATAAGAATAATCGGGAATCGGATGTTTGAAGATTTTGTAAGTTTAAAATCTGTCTCAATTGAAAACGGCGTTGAAAAAGTTGGTGAAGAAGTGTTCCTGAACTGTGATAACCTTGAATCGGTTTCCATTCCAGGCAGTGTCAAAAATATTTCGGATGGTACGTTTAATGGATGTAAGAAACTTAAATATGTAACAATCGGAAATGGTGTGGAAAGAATAGGAGTATCTGCGTTTTCCTCTTGTGAAAATCTTGAATCCATCACCATTCCCGGAAGTGTAAAATTGATTGGAAATGGTGCATTTAAGCATTGTAAAAAATTAAAGTCGGTAACAATCGAAGACGGGGTGGAACATATAGAAATGGGTGCTTTTTACGATTGCCCCTCACTCGAAACCGTCACCATTCCCGTAAGTGTTAAGGTGATTGAAGAAAGTGTTTTTTCTTATCCTGCATTAGTAAAAAGTGATATTGATACTTCGTCTACCACCAATTTATTGGTATACAAATGTTTGATAGATTACTACAAATATCAGGATCGTTTCGACTTGATTCATGAATATTGCCAAAAAGCGATAGATATTTTAAAGTCTGCCAAACTAAGTGGATTCAATCATTTTAGTGTATACAAATCAATAGCGGAATATTATTCCACGATTGGCGATTTTGAACGTATGCTTCATTATAGCCAAGAAGGATTTGATTTGATAATGAAAAAGTATGAAAATAGTTTTAAGGCAGGGGTAGTAGACACATTGCAAAACAAGGATTTTATTCGTTACTCCTCATTGCTGTTGCTCCAAAGTGCTGAAGCTTATCTCAATCTTCATCAAGATGGAAAAGCCAATGAAATTCTGTTGGAACGTTTCCCTTTTTATAATTATTTAAAAGGTTATGACATTACATATAAAATACAATCAGGTATAGATATGTTTGATTATCATCAAAGATGTGATGAATATAGTTGGTTATATTATTGGGATTTGCTGTTCAAAAGAAACTTTATGCAAAATAAGAATCCATTTTATGATGATAATAGTGGAGTTTTTCTTGGGCTTCCTCCCCACGAGAACTTTGGGCTATTTTGCAGTTTAACCGATGATATCATATTGGATATACAAAAATGTTATTTATATTATAGAATAAATAATTTCCCTTTTACTGATAATCCACTTAATTATCTAGATTTTGAATCGTTCAAGAATGAACCCACCTTGTTTTCTATCATGGGTGATTTTTATTACAATCGCAACGCATGGACAGGAGCTTATACCTATTACAAAAAATCTTTCATATACGAGTTTGACAAGTTGAAACGGAACTTCACGTTTATGAACTCCTATCAGCGCAGCTCCTATTGGCAGGAACACCAACTATCTTTTGACAACATAGTGAAAATATGCACTCGTCTGTCCAATAATGAGTCGATATGTATGGCATACAACTCGCTGCTGGTAAGTAAAGGACTACTGCTGTCGTCGGAACAGAGTCTCTCCTCAGTAATTATTAACTCCAAAGACCAAAAGCTTATTGACGATTTTTATAAGCTGAAGCAATATCGGTTGCAGATGGATACTGATTCAGCCAAAAGAGAAGATCTAAGAATCCTCTCCGAACTGCTTGAAAACAACCTAATGCAACGCTCCTCGCAGATTGCCGACATTACCAACTATATGAAGGTTGATTGGCAAATGGTAAAGAACTCTCTTGGAAAAAAAGATTGTGCCATCGAGTTTTTCTTCAATGATGCCGACAGCCTTTTCGCCTTGGTGCTGAAACGGGATTTTGACTCACCAAAACTAATATCCCTCAGTGATTTCTCCAAAATCAAAGATACCTATTATTCCAATACTGATGTCTACAACGCCGTTTGGAAACCCCTTGAACAGTATTTTTCCACCGACGGCAAGGTCTATTTCTCACCCTCGTGGCAGCTCTACAACATCGCCATAGAATACGCACCAATCGACGAACACCGCACCATCTCCCAAAAATACAAAATCTACCGCATATCGTCCACTCGGCTTTTGGCGTTGAACAACGGCAAATCCAAAACCACAAAAACCGCCGCAGTGTTTGGCGGCATAAAATACAATTTTGGCAAAGGCGACTGGCTGGATTTGAAGGAATTTTCCGACAGCATCACCGTTGCCTTCCGCGATGTGCCTATTATCGAAGACAGCACATTGCGCAGCGGCGTTACCTTCCTGCCCGGCAGCCAATTGGAGTACGAAGCGGTAAGCAAAATTCTCAAAGAAGCCGATTACCAGTTAGTTGACAATACCACCGGCATTACCGCCACGGAAGAATTGTTCAAGAAACTTTCGGGACAAGGCATCGGCAATATGCTTATTTCCACGCACGGATTCTACCAGCCAAAAGATACCGTGGTAAATAGTTACGAAAGAGAGGACATCACACTCAGTCAGTCCGGGCTTCTCTTTGCCGGAGCCAATTCAGCCCTCGACCCCAAAAAGCGCAAGGACATTCCCGAAGGCGTTGACGACGGCATCCTCACCGCCAAAGAAATCTCCCGCCTCGATTTCAAAGGTCTTGATTTGGTTGTTCTCTCCGCCTGTCAGACAGGTTTGGGCGAGGTAACGAGCGAAGGCGTGTTTGGATTGCAGCGTGGCTTCAAGAAGGCTGGCGCGCATACCATAGTAATGAGCCTATGGAAAGTGGACGACAACGCCACAAAAGACTTGATGACAGAGTTTTACAAAAACCTTGTCAACGGCAAGAGCAAACGCGAGGCGTTCATCTCGGCGCAAGAATTTTTGCGCAAAAAATATCAAGACCCGCGCAAGTGGGCGGCGTTTGTGATGGTGGACGGAGTGGAATAAAAACAAAATATTTTCCGTTTGTGTGCATCCTTTCTATTTTTTCTTATTACCTTTGCTTACATTTTATGCGAACACAATTGTAATGGAAAGAAGCAGAAATAACCTATCGTTGATAAATACATGGTCGGGCATATTCAGGATTCTGATTTATGTTGCGGCGGTGGTGGTGATATTGTTTGCCCTGCCTAAGGAGGGTAAATTCAAATACGAGTATCAGAAAGGCAGTCCGTGGAAGCACGAGAACCTTATCGCGCCTTTCGACTTTGCCATATACAAGTCGGCGGCGGAGATCGAAGACGACAAAAACACTCTTATTCAGGATACTAAACACTATTTCAACAAGGACAACCATGTGCTTGTGGCTAATATCGAGCATTTCCTGCGCAGTTACAACGCCCTTATGAAGGAGCATTTGGGACGTACCGACACTATCAACGACACACTTATAAGCAGCAGCGACCTTTATCATAATTTCCGCAACACCATATACAACGCCCTTTCGTTTGTATATCAGAACGGCATTCTCGAAAGCGAGTCGCTGCCCAACGGCACTTCTATCAAAGACCGCGTTATACTTATCAAAGACGGCACAATGACCACGCAAAAGCCTTCGTCGGAGGTGTTTACCACCAAAACAGCTTATCTCTACATCAAAAACTGCATGAGGGCGTTTATGTCTGAATCGGCGGGCAAGATGAGCTCCGAGGAGTTCAAGAATCTTGAAAAAATTGTGGAGGGGCTTAATCCGAATCAATGGCTTGAGCAGAATATCAACTACGACGATGCTACCACGCAGAAAGTGCTGAACGAGAATATCAACAATATTTCGCTTACGCGGGGCATTGTTCAGCAGGGGCAGCGAATTATTTTTCAGGGCGAGATGGTAAACGAGGAGGAGTTCAGGATTCTCGAATCGTTGCGGCGCGAGTACGAGCAGAGCGACCATGGTGCGGGCTACAACTACACTTTTCTTGGCCAGGCTATTGTCTTTGTGCTGTTTTTTACGCTTATATATCTGTTTTTGAGGACGTTCCGCCGGGAAATTTTTTACCAGACCAAATATTCTCTACTGATACTCTGCCTTATGACAGCCGTGATTGTGGGTATGAGTCTGGTTATCAGATACAATCCGTTCAGCATCTGGGTAGTGCCGTTTTTGCTGTTGGCGTTGATAATAAAGACGTTTTTCGATACCCGCACAGCGTTGTTTTTCCATATAATGACCTGTGTGGCAACGGGTTTTGTTGTACCCAACTCGTTTGAATATTTTGTGATGCAGTTTGTGCCGGGATACTTTATGATTATTTCGTTAGAGCAGATCAACCGACGTGGACTTGTTTTCCGCACGTCGTTTATATGTTTTGTGCTTTATGCGCTTGTGTATCTGAGCTTTGAGTTTATGTACAACGGCAATATCAACGAGACCAACTGGACAACGCTTATCGACCTCGGCATCAACAGTATGCTGCTGCTTTTGGCTTATCCTGTTATATATCTGTTCGAAAAGGTGTTCGGACTGCTAAGCGACGTTACCTTGGTAGAACTTGCCGACAGCAACCGTCCTTTGCTGAGGCGTTTGGCTGAGGAGGCTCCCGGAACATTCCAGCACTGTATGCAGGTGGCCAATCTTGCCGAGGCTGCTATTTTCAAAATCGGCGGCAACCCGCACCTTGCCCGCACTGGTGCGCTGTATCACGATATAGGCAAGCTTACCGCACCTATGTATTTTACTGAAAATCAGGTAACTGGTATTAATCCTCACGACAAGTTGGATAACCTCAAAAGTGCCGAAATTATTATTAACCACGTAATTAAAGGTGTTGACATAGCCAAGTCGAACAAGCTTCCAATTCAGATTATTGACTTTATCAAGACCCACCACGGCACTACCAAGGCTGGGTATTTTTACAAAATGTATAAAAACGAGCATCCCGACGAGGACTGTGATGCAAAGTTCACATATCCGGGTCCGCGTCCGCTCAACAAAGAAAACGCCGTGGTGATGATGGCAGACTCGATAGAGGCGGCGTCGCGCAGTCTCAAAAAATACGACACCTCTACCATCGGCAACCTTGTGGAAAACATTGTTAACAACCAGATTGCCCAAAAACAGTTCGACAACACCAACCTCACATTCCGCGATATAGATACGGTAAAAGAGCTTTTCAAAGAAAAGCTCATGAATATTTACCATGCGCGTATCGAATATCCTAAATGATTAAATAATCACAAAGTGCTGACGGTCGGTGATTTTGCCGCAGTAGTAGCAGCGTAGGGCGGGAGGCTCGGTCGATACCACGTCAAACTTGGTTTCCATCGGTTCGGAATTGGTTATGCACTTGGGATTCATACACTTGCATATTCCTTTGATAGATTCTGGCAGTACCACAGGGCGTTTTTCCACTACCTCGTAGTTTTTTATGATATTGAGGTTGGCGCGAGGTGCGATGAGGGCTATCTTGTTGATTTCGCTGTCTTGGAAAAACTTGTCGGAAACCTTGATGATGGCTTTCTTGCCGAGTTTCTTGCTGTCCAGGTTGGTGCCGAATGTTACCTGGTTGTCGGTTTTTTCGAGGTTGAGTATCTTGATAACTTCAAAAAGGTCTTGGGCAGGGATGTGGTCTATCACAGTGCCGTCCTTTATGGCGTTTACTTTCAATTCTGATTTGTCCATTTTGGGTAAGTTTTTAATTATTTTTTAAGTCCTAAAACGTAAGAAATCACAGCTTGGCGGGCAAATACACCGTTCAAAGCCTGTTCAAAATAGTATGCCTTGGGATTTGTGTCCACGTCCTGCTGAATTTCGTTGACACGCGGCAGGGGGTGGAGAATTTTCATGTTAGGCTTGGTGTTGGCGAGCATACTGTTGCGCAGGATGTAGAGGTCTTTGGTCTTTTCGTATTCCATAAGGTCTTGAAAACGTTCGCGTTGTACACGTGTCATGTAGATTATGTCGGCCTCGGAGATGATGTCGTTGAACTGTTCGTGCTCGTAGTATTTTACGCCTTTCTGGTCGAGAAAGTCGAGATACTCCTTAGGCATTTTGAGCTTTGGGTGCGAGATAAAGTTGAAAATCGGGTTGAACGGCGACATAGCCTGTACCAACGAGTGCACTGTGCGTCCGTATTTCAAATCGCCCACCATAAAGATGTTGATATTATCTAAACGTTTCTGGGTCTTTTTGATTGAATACATGTCTAAAAGTGTCTGAGTGGGGTGCTGGTGCGCTCCGTCGCCTGCGTTGATTACCGGTACGGTGGCCACTTCGCTGGCGTATCGGCAGCTGCCTTCCAATGGATGGCGCATTACAATCAGGTCGCAATAGTTTGATACTATGCGGATTGTGTCTTTGAGAGTTTCGCCCTTGGAAACGCTTGAGATGTTCGGGTCGGAAAAACCGATGATTCTGCCTCCGAGACGGTTAACCGCGCTTTCGAAGCTCAACCGTGTGCGAGTGGAGGGTTCAAAAAACAGCGTAGCCACCACTTTGCCGTCCAGGAGGTGCGGCTCGGGCTTGTTTTCAAAATCTTCGGCTATTTCAAGTATCCGCAATATTTCTTCGGTAGAAAAATCGGTAATTGATATAAGACTTTTGTTTATCATTGATTTATAGTATTTTAATATAGTGTTATTATTCCGTATTCTATTTAGCAAATATAGAAAAATGAGATGTGTAAGAATATATTTTTGGCTTTTTTTTCAAAAAAAACTATCTTAATCTTCGGATTTATTTCTTTTTGTTGCAATTATGCGATATTTTTGCGGCATAAAAAACTGATTTTTTTTTTGACAATGGTTACCACCTTAATAATAGCGGCAACAACTATAATATCCATCGCCTCGTTTCAGGAGCAGAATCCCCTGCCCTACAGCATGAGCCGTCCCGAGTGGTTCGACAAGCTGAAGTTCAACGCCTTTATGGTGTGGCACAGGAGGGATTTTTACCGTCTGTTTTCGTCGGGACTGGTTCACGGAGGATGGATGCACCTTTTGTTCAATATGCTCACGCTCTATTTTTTCGGCTATTTTGTGGAAGAGGTGTTTCAGACGATTTTTGGCGCCGTGGCTGGCGAGATCCTTTTTGCCGTGTTCTATATTTTGGCGTTGATGGTTTCGTCGCTCGGCGATTTGTTCAAATACCGCGAGCAGCCTTATTACAATGCCATCGGAGCGTCGGGGGCGGTATCGGCGGTGCTGTTCGCAGCCATTCTGTTTGCTCCCAAGATGGGTATCGGGCTTTTCTTTATCCCTGTGGCTGTTCCGGGATATGTTTTCGGGCCTCTGTTCCTGCTCTATTGTCATTTCATGGCTAAAAAGAATATCGACAACATCGGACACTCTGCGCATTTCTGGGGCGCGGTTTTCGGCTTGTTGTTCCCGATAATTTGTTATCCATCTATTGTCAGGCATTTTATCAATCAATTCGGTTAATCAGAAGTTATGGCAGAACAAGTTTCACAAATAGATTTCAACGGCAAGTACCAGTCGTCTTCGTCGCTAAATATCAATGATATAAACCGTGCTTTGGTGTATGGCGACTGTGTGTATGAGCATTTCCGCACCAATGCGAGCAAGATTCTGTTCTTCGGGCGGCATATCGACAAGCTTTGCGCCGCAATGTCGTTTCTTAACATGGATATTCCCAAAAAGTTTTCAACTGAACGCGCCGTCCTCAAAGACGAGCTCACTAAGCTTTTGATTAAAAACAAGATATTCAAGGGCGGATTGCTCACACTTTTGGTTTTTCGCAAGGGCGGCGTTGATATTTTACCGCAAAATACTGAAATTGAATATGTTGCGATGGTCAACCATATGCCTACGGTATTGTACGAGCTAAACAAGCAGGCTCTTTCGCTGTGCATCTACGACGAGATTCCCATGCCTTCGGGACATATTTCCAATTTCAACACCCACGCGGTGAGCCTTGTAAAGAACCTTGCAGCGCAGCACGCCCGCAAAATGCGCACTACCGATGCCTTAGTGCTTAATACTCAGGGGAATATTGTAGAATCGGCGTTGCATGGAAATGTGTTTTGCGTAAAGGATTCTGTTTTGTACACTCCGCCGTTGAGCGAGGGATGTTGCGACAGCGTTATTCGCCATCATGTGCTCGATGTGGCTGATACGCTCGGCATACAAGCGGACGTTAAAACCAATATAACGCTTGATTTTCTGAAAGTTGTGGATGAGATTTTTCTTGCGTCCACCGAGTTTGGCATAGTATGGGTTGGCGCGTTGCAAAACCGCCGTTTTTACCGCCGAACCGCCGAAGCCATTCTCAACAAGCTCAACGACTACTATTCCGACGAGTTTTAATTCCTTACTGTCAATTAATTTAGCAGCGGGTCGGGAGGAAGGTTTTCCCAAACGCGGTAACGTCCGCCGAGGTTTTTCACAGCCTCTTTCCACGTGTCGGCTTCGGTGTCCATAATTATAGAGGTGTCGAGTTTGCCCACTATCCAGAATTTCTCGTTTATTTCCTTCTCTAACTGTCCCTTTTCCCAACCCGAATATCCGAGGAAAAATCGGATGGATTTTTCGCTAATTTTGCCTTTTTCAATGAGTTTGGTTACAAGGTTGAAATCTCCTCCCCAGAATATTCCTTCGGCTATGGGCAGGCAGCCCGGCACTAACTCTTTGCCAGCCGTGTGGATAAAATATATAAACTCGCTCTGCACGGGGCCTCCGAACCAAAGATTCCACGAATAGTTCTGTATGTGTTTTATAATGTTGATATCGGTAAGCACAGGTTTGTTGAGGATAAAGCCCACGCTGCCCTCCTCGTCGTGTTTGGCTATATATACCACCGACTTGTCGAAATACGCCTCGCCCGAAAACGGTTTGGATATGAGTATTTTGCCAGCTCCGGGCTGCAGCCAGTTTTGGTCAATCGACAAGAGGTCTATATTTTTTAAATCTTCCATGATTCACGCTTTTCTAATTTTTTTTCGCACTCAAAATTTACGGAAAAAAATAATACGGCATCTCTCTTTTTGATAAAAAAATTTTAATAATATCTTTTGTGTTGAAAATCAAATTTTTTTATAATTTTGCAAAAAAATAAAGAACTTAAAAATGCAGATATTAGGAATTATCCCTTCTCGTTATGCCTCTACGCGGTTTCCGGGAAAGCCATTGGCGATGATTGGCAGCAAGACCATGATTCACCGCGTGTACGAGCGAGCCTCGCAAGCTTTTGACGATGTGGTAGTTGCCACCGACGACCAGCGTATTTTCAACGAAGTTGGCAAGTTTGGCGGAAAGGTGGTTATGACCTCCGAAAAACATCAGAGCGGTACCGACCGTTGTGCCGAAGCCGCCAAAATATATTCGGAGCAGACCGGCAAGACCTTTGCCGCTGTGATTAACATCCAAGGCGACGAACCTTTTGTTGACCCCGACCAGCTCCGTCAGCTCGGCAGCCTGTTTAACGACAGCTCTGTGGAGATTGCCACTTTGGTAAAACGAGCCAAGACCTCCGACGAAGTGTTTAGCGAGAACACCGCCAAAGTGATTGTCAACACCAACAACGAGGCAGTATATTTCAGCCGTTCGCCGATTCCGTTTTACCGTGGAAAAGAGCGCGAACAATGGGTTACAAGCCATGTATATTACCGTCATATAGGTGTTTACGCTTACCGTAGCGACATTCTTCAGAAAATCACGCTCCTTCCGCAGTCGGGTCTGGAGCTTGCCGAACGTCTTGAGCAGAACCGCTGGATTGAGAACGCATATAAAATAAAGGTGTGCCTCACCGATTTTGAAGGTTTGGCGGTGGATACTCCCGAGGATCTTGAAAAAATATTGAAAACAATGGATATCAATTAATTATTATTCCCGCTTGACCGAAGGTGAGTACAACGGAATATTTTTAATTTTGGTATATTGTGAAACAATTTTTTTGTGTAAACGTAAAAGAAAATAAATTTTGAGAATAAATCGAATATGAAACTCGTTAAAACCATATTATTAACGGCATTATTTTGCATAACGTTTTCGCAGGCAGAGGCGCAGAAAACAATAATTCAAGATTTCTACGTTCAAAATCTTAATAGCTTTGCCCACGACGTGATAATCTATCCCAACCCTGTGGTGGGCAATGTGGTAAATTTCAAGTCGCAGGCACTTATCATAAAGGTAGAAATCACCAACATTATTGGCAAGAGCGTTCAGGTGAAGAAAAAATCCGAAGACCTTTACGAAGATGTTTCGTTGTATCTTGAAAACTGTGAATCAGGTATTTATCTTGCCAAGATTACATTCGACGACGGCAAAGTCCTTATCAAAAAGCTTTTGGTAAAATAAATGTCCGTTAAAATTTGCATAAAAATAGCTTTTTTGTTTGGAGAATAGATTTTTCTAACTACATTTGCAACCAGAAAAGGCGACAGCCGTCTTATTTTTGAAGTAATATTCAGCTCCTACATCCATTTGCCCCAATTATTCAATCAAAAATTAGAAGCCGTTGCGCCACTTTTTTATAATAAAACACAATCATTACAATGTACGACGCTAAAGAACTGTCTAAACGATTGGTTCCTGAATTACGAGATTTAGCCAAAACTTTGGGTATACCTAAGGCCGATTATTTCAAAAAACAGGAACTGATACAAAAAATTATTGAAACTCAGGAGGAAAAAGAAGCACCCAAACCTGCCAAAGCCCCGAAAGCCAAGCCAGAAGCGGAGACGAAACCCAAAATCCAATACGAAATTCCCGAACCGCCAGTAAGAGTGAGGGAAAAACGTCATCGTCTTGTGCTTAAAAACAAGCCGGTAGCGTCTGTCTCAATTAGCAATGGCACACAGAGTTACCAAAACGAGCAGCTTCTTGAGCAGCAGACTTCGCAGATTCAGACCAACAAGCCGGCACCGCAAGATCAGCCGTTGAAAGACAAAACAAAACATCAGTTGGAATTTTCTATGCCTCAGGATGAAGAGCCTATGTCTGCCGACCTTCTTGACGATGATGATTTTATTCCAGACTATATTCCCGAACCGGCTCCACAGCCTGCTCCCGAACCGGCTCCCGTTTCAAAAAGGGTTATTAAGAAAAAAACTTCGGTAGAACCCCCTGCAAATACCGTTCCCGATGAGCAAGTGCTTCAGGAGCAGCCTTCAGACGAAGGTGGTGCTATGGATTCTGGTTTCCAGAACTTCAAGAAGGAATCTTCGATTTTTGACGTGGACGGACTTATTGAGAATACAGGCGTGCTTGAAATCATGCCCGACGGATACGGTTTCCTTCGCAGTCCTGATTTCAACTATTTCAACTCGCCCGACGACATCTACGTTTCGCAGACCCAGATAAAGCTTTTCGGACTTAAGACCGGCGATACAGTTCGCGGCACAATCCGTCCGCCTAAGGAGAGCGAAAAATATTTCCCGCTAATCAAGGTTATCGAAATCAACGGACGCACGCCCGATTTCATCCGCGACCGTGTGCCTTTCGACTATCTTACACCGCTTTTCCCCGACGAGAAATTCAACCTCACCGGCGGAAAACACGCCAAAAACCTTTCGTGCCGCGTGGTGGATATGTTCGCACCTATCGGCAAGGGTCAGCGCGGATTGATAGTGGCTCAGCCAAAAACTGGTAAAACGGTGTTACTCAAAGATATAGCAAACTCTATTGCCGACAATCACCCCGATGTTTACCTCATTATATTGCTTATCGACGAGCGTCCCGAGGAAGTAACCGACATGGCCCGCAGCGTCAAGGCGGAGGTTATTTCTTCAACTTTCGACGAACCTGCCGAAAAACACGTGAAAGTGGCAAACATCGTTCTCGAAAAAGCTAAACGCATGGTAGAGTGCGGACACGATGTGGTAATTCTGCTTGACTCTATCACCCGTCTTGCACGCGCCTACAACACTGTTGCGCCGGCTTCTGGCAAGGTTCTTTCGGGCGGTGTTGATGCCAACGCATTGCACAAGCCTAAACGCTTTTTTGGTGCGGCGCGTAACATCGAAGACGGCGGCTCGTTAACAATCATTGCCACAGCCCTTATCGACACCGGCTCCAAGATGGACGAGGTGATTTTCGAGGAGTTCAAAGGTACGGGCAACATGGAGCTTCAGCTCGACCGCAAGCTCAGCAACAAGCGCATATTCCCCGCCGTTGACATCAATGCTTCAAGCACGCGCCGTGAGGACAAGCTGTTGATACCCGGTATGTTGGATATTATCTGGAAACTCCGCAAGTACCTCGCCGATATGAATCCCGAGGAGGCTATGTTGTGGTTGCTCAACTATATGAAAAACACCATCAACAACGAGGAGTTCCTTATCCGCGCCAAAAACGAGTACATAAAACTCGCAGGATCAATTTAGAAGGATTAGTTTTAGATGTTCATTTGTGTGACATTCGGTTACTTAAGTGCCGAATGTCTTTTTTTTATAGGAATTGCGCGAGGTCTGCCCTAAGTTTCTTGAGGGCTATAGTCATTTGGTTTTCAACGGTTTTTTCCGAAATGCCGAGTTCAGTGGCTATCTCGTGGTTTTTCTTGTTCTCAAAGCGGCTTTTGACAAATATCTCGCGGCATTTGGTGGGAAGGTGGTCGATAGCCTTGTCGATTTTTTCTTTCAGGTCGGGCTCGGTAAACTGGAGGTTGTCGTCAAAGGAGTTTTGAATTTCGGTAACGGCGTATTGCGCGTATTTGTCCTTGATTTTCAGATGTTTGATGCGGTTGATACAGGCGTTGGCAGTCCATCTGTACAGATACGCTTTTAGCGAGATGTTGATGTCGGTGCGGGCGGCTTTCTCCCAAAACGATACAAAAACCTGCTGCACAAGCTCTTCCGCTTCTTCTATTGAGCGCAGGTATTTGGCGGCAAATATCACCAGCATACGGTAGTACTGCTTGAAAAGAATTTCAAACGCGCCTTTGTTGCCTTCTTGTATCTGTTTGAGGATTTCTAATTCGTCCATTGTCTTCGTTAAATTGTTGCAAAGATAGTCAACTTTTCTTTTCTTGCCACTATTTAAAAAAAAGTTTTCAAATTATCTAAAATAATTTAAAAAAATGCTGTGCAAATTTGTTTGAATTATTATATTTGTGGGATAAAAGGGATGCTATAAATGTCATCAAAGATGAAATTATTTATATACAGAATATTAGCGGTATTGGTAGTGATGTCGGGCGTTTCGTGCGGCATCATAGGCGGTGATGCGGAGAGCCGTGCCGATAGTCTTGAAACTTTGTTGCGGCAATATCAGGAAGAAAACGGCCGTCAATCGGAGATGCTCAAGCTCTACGACAACAGCATCGCGCGTTTCGGCAATTTTGAGGACAGCATCCGTCTCCGCGAAATGGCTATCGACAGTCTGAAGAGCGTTATCAAGAGCCACGGTTCTGCCACACCCGAGCAGAACAAGGAGCTCGACCGCCTTGTTGCCCAGATTAAGGGCTATATCGCCAAAAACAGCAACATTGCCAAGGATTTTAAAAACGCCGGATACAAAAACGCCTCGGCGCAGCAGCTTCTGAATATGATGTTTTCGGCTATTGATGCCAAGCAGAAAGAGGTGGTGGCTCTGCAGCAGGAAATTTCGGGACTTCATCAGCAGGTTACCAATCTGCGCACCGAAAACGAGAACCTACAGTCGCAGAACACCGAACTCGCCAACGAAGTGGCCCAGACCGCGAAGGAAAAGCAGGAGGTTACGCAGGATGCCGCCAAACTCACATTGTCGGCGATCAACATTGTTCTGCCCGATGTCCGCAAAGCCAAGAAGATTGCGACAGTAGATATTAAATTCAATATAAACGAAAACAAATATTCTCAGCCAAAAGACGTTACAGTGTTTGTCCGCATTACCGACAAAGATGGTAATGTATTGAGAAACAACGATTCTGGTATGTTCGACTACGAAGGAAAGTCCATCGCCTATACTGTGAAAAAAAATTCATTTTTTTCGGGTAATAAGACCGCCATGGACATAACTTGGCATACCAATGGCATTACTCTTACACCCGGGCTTTACACCGTGACGTTTTTTATGGACGGCAAGGAGGTGGATCAAACCACGTTCCTGCTAAAAAAATAGAACTTACTGAAAAATGGAAAATATAGATAAATTAAAAAAACTGATTGACCAATATGTGAGGACGGGCATGACCGAAGGCAAACGCGAACTCCTTCGTAAGCAGGCCGCAGATATGGGCATAAACACCGGAGAGCTGCTTGTGCTTATCAAGAGTGCCGAAATTGAGATAGCGCACGTTACGGGCAAGCAGAATTCCGAATACCCCGAAACCGACGAACTTTCGCAGGGTTCTGGGTTTGTGTCTGATAATCAGGGTTCTGGATTTATTTCTAACAACCAAGGTTCTGGATTCGTTTCCGGCAACCAAGGTTCTGGATTCGTTTCCGACAGTCAGGGTTCGGGCTTTGTCAACGATACCGATTCGCAGTCGGGAATGACCTCGATGGCGGTTGTGTCGTCTTCGCCAGACGGCAATATGTTTTCGGAGGTGAAGCTTATAGATTCGTCGGGCGCAATGAGCGATATCTACAGCGCAGTGCATCTCGGACGCCGCAAGGTGATTATCAAGCGCATAAAGCAGCAATACCGTCAGAATCCTCAATATATAGAATTGTTTTTCAAGGAGTTCGACAATGGTTTTGCTCTCGAGCACAACAATATAGTGCATGTTTACGGCAAGGGTGAGGATGCCGAAGGACCGTATTATTATATGGAATATATCGACGGTCGAACACTCACCGAAGTTATCAATGTGGAGCACCGTCAGGACATCAATTTTGTCCGCCGTGTGATTGTGGAGATTTTGGATGCGCTCAGCTATGTCCACAAGAAACAGATTTTCCACCGCGACCTCAAGCCTGACAACATTATGCTCACATATAAGGGCGACAATGTTAAGATTATAGATTTCGGACTTGCCTCCGCCGACGACCTGCCCGACAACCTCAAGCGTGCCGGAACTCCAAAATACGCCGCTCCCGAACTCAACAACAAGGCTTACACCGCCGATCAGCGTGCCGACATCTACTCTGTAGGAATGATAATTCTTGAATGGCTCGCAGGAGCTCCCGACCGCAGAAAGCTCGCTGGTATCAACAACGGTGTGCTGCGCGAGATTGCCGACAAGAGCACTATGCTATACCCCGAAGGGCGTTATTCGTCGTGCGATGAAATCTTGGCTTTGCTCCGTATAAACGACTCCCCTCAGCCAAAGGCGTCAGTTCCCGACTGGCTTGCCGCCAAAATCAGAGAATATGCTGCCGACGGCGTTATCACCCGTAAGGAGCGCAAAGATATTGATTTTGAAACATCCAAAAACGCAATCGACCCAAAAGCGGTGGAACTGCTTATGGATGTGGAGCTTGAAAAAGCCCGCGAGCGCATGATCTCTGTCGAGAAAGCCAATCGCGACAACGCAAAACGCGGCATTGGCTATTCGCCTGAGAATCAGCATCCACAGAAATCTCGCTTGAAACCTGTGCAGACGTTCATCTTTCTTGTGATAATTGCTGCGATACTTTTGGTTCTTACCATGGAGCTTAAAGAGGAATTCGGATGGGGTCAGGAAAGACCTCAGGGCAGTAACGGAACGGTGGAAGTGCCTGTGGATAAAGGCGACGAAGTTTTTAAGAAAGGCGAAATTGTGTTTACCAAAGCCAACCTCAAACTGCGCGAACTTGCCAGCAAAAACAGCAAAGTTCTTCAGGAATATCCCAAAGGAACATCCGTGGAGGTTATCGACGACGGTTACTACTGGGTGGAAGTGCGGGTGGACAAAAAGCGCGGATATATGGCGAAGGAGTTTCTAACACACAAGAAAAAGTAACAATCAAAAACGAAGACCGATGCTCAGTTCGATAAAAAAGATATTTAGTAATAATGGTTCTGCTAACAAGGTGGAAACCAGCAGTATACAAGGGCGCAAGCCATCGCAGGAAGACAGTTTTTATGTCTCACCCGAAATAAACGGAAAAACACTCTGCTTTGTGGCTGACGGCGTAGGCGGACACGGACATGGCGATTTCGCAAGCGCAAAAACAGTGGAAGTGTTTCAAGATGCTTTTGAGAATATGCCCGACAATATTACGGCGGTGGATTTCCTTAGGAATACTGCTCTCGAAGCCGCCCGTGCGGTGCTTGCCAAAAGTACTTCCGACCCGCTGTACAAAAATTGCGGCTCTACGCTTTCGGGTTTCCTTGTACTCAACAACGCATATTACACCGTAAATATCGGCGACAGCCGAGTTTATCTTTGGAATAGGGAGAGCCTGAGCCGCGAAACTCACGACCATTCTATTGTCCAGCAGCTTGTTGATAGTGGCGAAATTACAGAGGCAGAGGCTTTTACGCATCCTAAACGCAATATGATGACTTCCGCCATTGGTCAGGACTTGTCGCTTATGCAGATTGATGTGCAGGGTCCGCGACCGATAGAGCATGGCGACATTCTGATGGCTTTTTCCGACGGTGTGCACGACGCTCTCACCGACGAGCTTATCTACCGTCTTGTAAAACGCTACGAAACCACCGAAGGACTTGCCTCCGCACTCACCGAGAGCGCATACAACGCCGGTGGCAAGGACAATATCACAGCTGTAGTCTTTAGATTTCTTTCGTAAATACACATTATATATATAACTTACACATCCCAAAAAAATGAACAAAACATTAGCGGTTTTTGTCAACGACGATTATCTGACAGTGGCAGTCCAGCCATTGAAGGATAAGTTTTCGTTACTTTTTACCAATGATGAAAAAAAATTCCCATTATACTTTTACATAAACCCTACCGACAGCAGTATAGACTACGGGTTTGATTACAAAATCAATTTCCGCGACAACAAGAACCTTTTTGCCGGCGACGTGATGCAGGCATTGGACAAGGGAGGACAGAAAATCTCTATTTCGGGATTCGACGAGGATTATATTACGCTCTTCAATCCCATTATCCGCGACATCCGTGAGCTCTATGCACGTGAGATGGCTAAATACGAGGAGTTTCCGTTTTCAGACTCTACCTTGATTGAAACTGCCATAGTCTTTAGCGAAAATATCACCCAGAAGGCGCAGTCGGAGTTCTTGAAGTACTGGAGGACGAAATGTTTTAATTTCGTAAAGGTTGAAAAATTCGACACGCTGCTACTCCAGTATTACAAAGCCAAGAACGGACTCTACTGCCAGAACCGCAAGTTCGCCGTTATCGAAGCTCTCGGAATGGACTTGAATATGTCGGTACTTAACGTTGACGGTGCAAATGTTTCGCGCATTGCTTTCAAAAAGTTTGACGGTTACGGTATCGATCCGCGTATCAAGGTGATAGCCAAAAAGATAGTGGACGATGTCAACCGACAGGAAAACATTATCGACCGCGACGACTCAGCCGCCATCAACCGCGAATATATCCGCCATTACGACAAGGCTGTGAAGATTGTGGAACTCCTTGCCAAGTGGAACAAGCCGGTTATCAGCCTTCAGACTTCGTTTGCAGTGAACCAAGGCAACAAGATTAAGGTGAGCCTCTCGTTAGACGAAATCAACAAACTGTCGTATTTGTATTCGAGGCAGTTTTCGGCATTCTTTTCCGACAACTTTCTTGCAAAGGAAAAAATCAAGACTATCGACTTGGATAAGATTTTCCTTGTTGGCAACTCGCTCAACAACACCACCGTGCAAAAAGAGTTTGCCAATTACGGAGAAACCAAGCTCGAGGTATTTACCGACGATATAAGTTTTGTGCTTGGCGAACTGTTTAAGGAACAGGCACCGCAGCCTGTGGAAGACGAGGAGAGCACCATGTTTCAGATGGGTGCTCAGCATATCGAGAAAAAGACCACGCCGCCGCCACCTCCTCCGTCTGTATCTTCTAAATCTTCGCAACCTGTTTATACTCAGGTCGAGAGCGTTAATATAGCATCGCTTTCGCACAATAAAAAAGTGTTGCTCAACACATTTGATCCGGCACCGGGCAAAGGCGCGGCGCATCAGGAGTTTGTATATCTTGGCAACCATCAATTCAAAGTGCTTTCGAGTACGCGCACACTTCGCCCCGGCGACATTGCCGAGCCAGTTTCCGACTTTTGGAAATCCGGTGTGCAGATAGATTTGATGATTACCCGCAGCGGTAAGAACCTCGGACGATTTAGAACGCGTCCGGTGGTTAAGATTTCAGTGATGTAAAAACTGTAGACTATGGAGAATGTAGATAATGAAGAGTTGGTTAAGCGTCTGCTCCTGCTTATGAGCCAGCGCAATAAGCTCGACGAGGAAATCTCCACCCTGAGGGCGGAGATTAATTCTTCAATTGCCGGCCGGCAACAGCATACGGATGCCACTCCACCGCCATTTGAGTCTGTGGTGACCGAAGCCGAAAGTCAGACGGCAACTCCTCCTCCGTTTGTGGTGGCTCCGCCGCCAGTTCCACCTGCTATGCAAGTGCCGCAGCCAGCTAAGACAGCACCTGTTGACAGCGAGCGAAATATAGGCGTAAAATGGATGGCGATAGTTGGTATCACTATTGCAGTGTTGGGATTGAGTCTATGTATCAAGATATTGTTGGATCGTGACTTGATTGGTTCTGTGGGACGAGTGGTGCTCGGATATGTGGTTTCGGTAGCAATGGTGGCTGGCGCGTTTAAAGTTCCATCAGCCCGCAAGGTGCTCAAAGATACATTGCTTTTTGGAGGAGCAAACCTTGGATACGCCATCACCTGGATTGCCTACAGTTATTTTGATTTATTCTCGTCGCCCGTAACTCTCGCTGTTATGTGGACGATTACCTCGGCGATGCTTGCTTATTCGTATATCAAGGACAACAAGCTGCTTTTCTCATACGCCCTATTCTGGTTTGTGATGTCACCGTTCTGTGCTGGCTATTCGTTTGATTCTCATACAAATAGAACTGTATTTTGGATGGTGTTCACCATTGTGGTTAATGTGGGCTTGTGCTTTGTGTACCAGATGAAAAAATGGTCGTCGGTGTATGTCTCGGCTTTTATGGTCACAGGACTGGTCTGCATTATAAAGTTTTTTGACGGGGCAGACTTGTCGCATTGGATCAATGTGCTCTATTTTGCCATACTCTGCGCCGTGTTTTATGCCGGTGCTGTGGTATTGCAGAAGGTAAAGCCAAACTTTGATTATACGTTTCTATTTATTACCGCAGTTAATCTGACGTCATTTGCCATTTGCTCTGCCATCGAACTGCACAACAGGCACTCTATTTCGCACACCTATATATATATGTCGGTAGCGTTGTGCGTTACGGCGTTTCTGTTTCAGAAATTGCTTCCCGAAGTCAAATTGCTTTTTAACACACCTTTTACCTATGCGCTTGTTTTTGCCAACGTGGCATTGCTTGTCAATTTCTTCATAGAATATTCGGAATGGTTTCCGCTTGTATTCGCAATAGAGATATTGGCTTCGGCGTTGGTTTACTGGTTTTCAAAGGTTGATTATTTTAAGCGGGTAACGTTGTCGTTGGTGTATCTGTCATACGCAGTGGTGTTTATGGGTCTTCCCATATTGGATTACAACTATTCTATTCCCCACAATTATTGGGTAGTGCTTAACGTCGGTTTTATCTCCAAACTGGTATATATTGCAGTGTTGGTGCTGATACTCAGCAAAATAACCGACAAAGCTCATAAGATATTATTCAGCCTTATTCTTTATGTTGCTGTGGCTCTTACTGTTGCACACGAAATCTCTATTTATTGGGATTATGTGGACTCTTATCACAGCGATTCGCAGGAAGATAATCTCGAACGCATAATGCTTGTGCTTTGGTATGGAGTGCTTTCGGTGGCGGCATCATTGCTCCCAAAGAAATGGGAATTTTTATCATACTGTAAGATAGCAGGTTCAGCTTTGCTCTTGGTGGATTTGCTGATGTTTTGCGTTATGGCAGTGCCGAGTCTCGCCAACCTGAGTGTCACCAATTTGACAATTCCTTATCCTGTGTGGCGTTATGTATCGTTGGGGGTTGCAGTTGGATTTTCGGTTTTCGCCCTTATGCGCCGCAAATCTCAGACTATGAGCTATTGTGAAATATTAACAGATATTGTAGTGTCGATTGTGGCGGTGTGGTTAGTAAGTTCAGAAATAATCTACTTGCTTTCTATGTCGCAAAGTGTTGATTCATACGGTATTTGGCTGAGCGTCTGGTTTGGTTTGGCATCGCTGGCATTGTTTATAATTGGTTTCAAACTCGAATTAAAGCATCTCCGAATTTGTGGCTTCGTGCTTTCGGGTGCTACAGTTTTGAAACTGTTTTTCTACGACATTTGGAACTCTGAATTATGGGTCAAAGCCGTTGTGTTTGTGGCTGTGGGTGTTACATTCTTACTTGTGTCGTATATTTACTCTAAATACTTCAAAAAAGATAAACTACAAGACGATGGACAAACTTTGGGAACTGAATAGTGACGGCAATTTTACCGACAGCCAGATAGCATTTCTACATTCAAAACTCAACAACTTTTGCGACATTCCGCTTACGAGAATGTTGGCTCAGAGGGTTGGTGTTGATTTTGATTTGCTGCAAAATCCCGAAACATGTGATACCGAGTTGCAAAAAATCCGCTCGTTTCTCCGTCCTTCGCTTGCCAATCTATACGATCCGTTTCTTTTCCGCGATATGGATAAGGCTGTGGACCGTCTTTCGCTTGCTATCGACAAGGGTGAAAAAATCCTTATCTATGGCGACTACGATGTTGACGGCACTACCTCGGTTGCTCTTGTTTACTCTTTTTTGAAAAAATACTGCACACAAAATATTGATTATTATATACCCGACAGATATACAGAGGGTTATGGTGTGTCGATGCAAGGTGTTGACTACGCCGCGCAAACAGGCTGTTCGCTAATCATTGCCCTTGATTGCGGTATCAAAGATAATCCGCGTGTTGACTATTCAAATAGTTTGGGTATCGACTTTATTGTCTGCGACCATCATACGCCCGGTGCAGAATTGCCCAATGCTGTGGCTGTGCTTGATGCCAAACGCAACGACAATACTTATCCTTTCAATGAACTTTCGGGT
>JAFYFR010000048.1 GCA_017543645.1 Bacteroidales bacterium | reverse complement strand
TGTGAGTTTGAACAGAATGAGGGGTTCCCCGAATGAAGTTCAAACTCACACAAAAAAACGCGGATTTTTCGCGCAATACAAAAAAAATGGGAAACCCTTGCGGATTTCCCGGAATTTAAATAATTTTGTATTGCCATGTACGGCGCATTGTGTCGCCAATGTGGATTTTTTTGTTACTTTTGTTGTCGATTTGGGCTGTGCGTGTTGCACGTCCGTGTGGCGGCACTTGGTACGTAATTTGCATTGTAATATCATATAATAACTTAACATAAATGGTTGGCAACGATATTAGCAACAGGCGCAATTTCAATGGTATTTCTATTTGGGCTTTGTCTTTCGGCTGTATGGTCGGCTGGGGCTCGATAGTGATGCCAGGCAGTTCTTTTATTCCCAATGCAGGTCCTATGGGCACTGTTTTGGGTATTTTGTTGGCATCGTTGATGGCTTTTGTCATCTGTCGCAATTATTCGTGCATTGTTGCCAAGTTTCCAGATCAGCGTGGGTCTTATACTTATACCCGTCTCATTCTGGGCGAGGATCATGCCTTTCTTGTGATATGGTCTATCCTTTTGGCGTACGTTTCGCTTATGTGGGCCAATTCCTATAATTTTGTTGTACTCTCACGCGGGTTGTTCGGCGATGTTTTCAAGGATACTCTTCTTTATAATATTGCTGGATACAATGTCTATCTCGAGGGGGTTTTGTTCACGATAGTTGTTAAGACATTTTTTGTGCTCATCGCCACTTTTGCCAAGCGTGTCGCCAATGCGCTGCGGGTGCTTTTTGCCATCGTGCTTTTTGTGTCGGTGGCGTGGTTGTTTGTTGGTGTGATAGGCAAGGCCGATTTCAATAGTTTTTCGCCCGCCTTCACCGACAAGGAGTCGATTTTTGTGCAGATTATGAATGTGGCGGTCTTCGCGCCGTTCTTGTTCAAGGGTTTTGAGTCGGTAACGCACGTTGTTGGCATGACCAAGTTTCCCTCGAGGCGTATTTTCCTGTATGCTGGTCTTGCGATCCTTACGGGTATGCTGGTGTATGTGTTTTTTGCCCTTACAGCGGCTTCTGGTATGCCGGATGGATATTCGACGTGGATTGAATATATGGACGACCTCAAGAATCTGCATGGCATAGAGTCGGTGCCGGTCTTTTATAATGCGTATCATTTTATGGGAGATACGGGTCTTGTTTTGGTAGGCGTGGCGGCGTTCTGCGCTTTGGCGACGGGTGTGCTTGGTTTTCATCGCGCTGCGGCGAGGGTGCTCGCAATCATGGCGAATGCCGACCTTATGCCCAAGTTTTTCGCCAAGGAAAATAAGCAGGGTGTTTTGGTGAATGCCAACCTTGTCCTTCTGTTGATTTCGATACCGGTGTTTTTCCTGGGGCGCACCGTGATTGGCTGGAATCGCGATGCGTCGTCGTTTGCGGCTGCGATTGCCTACGCTTATATATCTGTGTGCGCCATCAAGGTTGCTGATGGCAACAAACTGACGAAGGCGACTGGTTTCGTAGGAAGCCTGATGATGCTGATGGTGTTCGTGTTCTTGCTGCTGCCCAATATATTCGCCGGAAACATCATCGCCCGCGAGTCGTACATTCTGCTCACTGCGTGGTCGCTGATGGGCATGGCGTATTATTGGTTTATGTTATGGAAGGACAAGCAGGGACGGTTTGGCAAGTCGCCCATCATGTGGCTTGTTATGGTCGGCATATTGTTTTTTGCTACTGTCATGTGGTCGCAGAAGACGCTTCTCGATGAGCTTAACAAGATATATGATCCAGACCAGATTCCGAGCATTCTTGTCTGGTCCGACATAATACAGTTTGTGGTGATTCTGATAGCCATCATATTCCTCTTCTCACTATTTACCATAATGATCAACCGAGAGAATGCGCTCGACATCAAGTACAAGCGGGCCGAGGAGCACAAGAAGATGGTCATCTCCGAAAACGTGGTGCTATCCGAGTATTCCGCCCGACTTCAGGTACAAAAACGTGAAATCGAGCAGCAAAAGGAACGCATACAGAAGCAGAAGGACGAGATACAGTCGAGCATCAACTACGCCTACAACATCCAGCACTCGCTCCTGACGCCCGAATGTGTCATTTGCGACATATTCCCCGACCATTTCCTGCTCTACAAGCCGAGGAACGTGGTGAGCGGCGACTTCTACTGGATGGACCAGTTTGGCGACTACAAGGTGTGTGTCGTGGGCGATTGTACCGGGCATGGCGTGCCGGGCGGTTTTATGTCGATGCTTGGCATCACCAACCTCAATTATATAGTGGGGCGCGTCTTGGATCCCGACCGCATTCTCAACAAGCTGCGCGAGGCGATCATCACCGGGCTTCGTCAACGGGACGACGAGCCTCTCGACACTGTGCCTCCCACTCAGATGGACCGTAGCCGCGACGGGCTCGATTGTGCTGTTTATGTCATCAACGAAAAAGACCTCACCCTTTCGTATGCAGGCGCCAACAACCCGCTTGTGCTTATCCGTGGCAACGAGATACAGGTGTATAAGGCCGACAAGATGCCAGTTGGCATCTATGTAAGGCTTGATCCTTTCACTTGTACGGAAATCCAGCTTCAGAAGGGCGACTGCATTTATACATTCTCCGACGGTTTCCAGGACCAGCTTAACTGGGTTACCAAGAAGAAGTTCCTGAGCCGGCACTTACGCGAGCTTCTCCTCGAAATCCACGAACTGCCGATGGACCAGCAGAAAGTAATCCTCGAACACACCTTTGAGGATTGGCGCGGTCCGGAGGAAAAGCAGGTGGACGATGTGGTGATATTTGGCATCAGGATATAATTTTAAGCATAAACAAGAGGCTGTCGCACAATGCGGCAGCCTTTTTGTTTTATAGCAATTCTTCTATCTTTTTTTCGATTACTGAAATGTCTTCGGTAGGCTCGTTCTTTAGATGTGTTGCAGGCGGCGAGCGCCAGGGTTAGTAATAATGTTGTCAATAATGCTTTGGGTTTCATTGTCTGTTTGCGTTTGAAATTTATATCGTTTGCGATACAAATTTACGGCAAGAATTTGAGATTGCAAAATTTTTGAGTGTCAAATCCGTCATTTTAAGTTTTTTTAATTGTTGATGACTAAACGTTCCATTCCTTATTATCCTACAACTATGACATTGTACGTGGATGAGGTTGTAGTGAAACCATAAGGCGCGTTATTTATATTTCTCTTTGCATTTCCCGTCCAAAATACTTACCTTTGCACCAATAAAAAACATAAAATTATGCTTCACGATTTAGGAATTATAATGCTTGTGGCAGGTGTGATAAGCCTGTTGTGCAAATGGCTCAAACAGCCTGTGGTTTTGGGATATATCGTTGCCGGAATACTTGCCGGACCGTATGTGGCTGGCTCGTCGTGGGTCAACGTGGAAAGCGCGGAG
>JAFYFR010000047.1 GCA_017543645.1 Bacteroidales bacterium | reverse complement strand
TCAATATTTCGTCGATAATGCCGTTGAATTTCAACAGCCGTTTGCAATACCTTGTAGGTTACCCCTACGGATGTATGGAACAGACTGTTTCTAAGGCATTTCCGCAGTTGTTCCTTGCCGATATGACCGACCTTTCTGCCGACGACAAGGCTCGTGCCGAGGACAATGTTAAAAAGGCTATCGAAAAAATCTACAAGCAGCAGGTTTCTTCGGGCGGATTCTCTTACTGGCCAAACGAGCGTTATCCCGACCTTTGGGTAACTTCTTACGCTGGTCATTTCTTGATTGAGGCGCAGAAAAAGGGTTTTGCTGTTAATGCCGACGTGCTGAAAAAATGGCAGAAATTTGAAAAAGATCAAGCCCAAAATTGGTACGGATCTAATGCCGATTCGTATCTCACTCAGGCATACCGCCTTTATGTGCTTGCGCTTTCGGGCGAACCCCTCACTTCGGCTATGAACCGCTTGAAAGAGAACTCAAACCTTTCTAACCACGCCAAATACCACCTTGCTGCGGCTTACGCTGTGGCAGGCAAGGCTAACACAGCCAAGGAGATTCTCGCAAAACAGTTTAAAACCGAGCGTTCGTTCTCTTACACCGAAACTTACTATTCGGCTATCAAGGAGCGTGCTATTGAGTTGCAAACCTACTGCGAAACCAACCAACAAGAAAAGGCTTTCGCCATTGCCAAGCAGATTGCCGACTATGTTAACTCCGACCGTTGGATGAGCACTCAAACCACCGCATTCTCGCTTGTGGCTCTCAGCCAATATTTCAACAAGTATAAACCCTCTGCCGATATTGCCTGCTCCTACACTTACAATGGCAAAACCGTTAACGCCAACAACAACCGCGCTTTCTACACCGGCAAACTTGATGTTGACGGCACTCAGCCTCGTATAGTGAAATTCAAAAATTCGGGCAACAGCATTGTGTATGTGGAGGTTACCAACACAGGCGTACCTGCCAACGGTACCGAAGTGCCTCAATCGTCGAACCTCACTGCTAAAATGCAATTCAAGTCGGGTAGCGATGTTATTGACCCCTCGCGCATAGCACAGGGAACAGATTTCGACGCAATTGTTACCGTTACCAACACAAGTCAATACCGTGTTGACGACCTCGCCCTCACCAGCATCTTCCCCTCAGGATGGGAGATTTTGGATGTAGATGTTGAATTCCTTGACAATGACGGCAACGAAGATTACTACGGCAATGTCCGCTACATCGACAAGCGCGACGACCGAGTGTACACATTCTTCAAACTACAACCCGGCAACTCTATCCGCTGCCGCGTTCGTCTCAACGCCGCCTACCTTGGCGAATTCTACCTCCCCGGCATCTATTGCGAAAGCCAATACGACCACGACTACTACGTAAAAACCAAAGGAAAGAAAGTTGTGGTGGCACAATAATGTCTACTCAATGATAAAAAAAAGAGGGTTGCTGATGGTAACCCTCTTTTTTTTTGAGCCTATATGTTTCCAATTATTTATATGATGACTCCAACGTCTATGAGCGTGTGCTGATGGTATCCGTTATGCAAATAATCTAATTTTTGATTTCACGGTTGAGGTTTGGTGTTTTTTTTTGAGAAAAAAATAGTAATATAGAAGTGTAGATAATAAACATTTTTTACATTTGCGTATACTGAAACAAAATAGTTAAAACGAAATGGAAATATTTGATGTAGATGCTCAACTTGACGACTTTTTTGGCAAAGAAGGCACCCCAGAACGTCGTGCAGCGGAGGAGAGGGCAAATGCTTTTTTTACTGGTCAAATCATAGAAGAGGCTCGCCGCAATGCTAAAATCACTCAGGCAGAATTAGCAGAACGTATCGGCACTAACAAATCGTACATATCACGTGTGGAAACAGGACGTACCGAACCAAAGGTTTCTACATTCTATCGTATTGCCGCAGCCTTGGGTTTGACTGTGCAGTTATCTCCTGCGGTTTAATAAAATTTTTATAACATTTGCGCCAACACTAAATTGATTAAACACCCACCCCTATGGACTTACAAAAAATAGAAAAATTCATCAGAAAACGCAAGATTAGTTTTGTTTGTTCTATTGATAATGAGAACTTTCCGAATGTGAAGGCAATGCTGGCACCAAGAAAAATCGTTGGCATTAAAGAGTTTTATTTCTCTACCAACACATCGTCGATGCGAGTAAAGCAATTTCGGGAGAATCCCAACGCAAGTATTTATTTTTATCGCAAAGGTTTGATAAAATACACAGGTATAATGCTCGTTGGAACAATGGAAGTACTTACTGATCAGAAAACTAAAAATGATATTTGGCGCAAAGGCGACACACTTTTTTATAAACAAGGCGTTACCGACCCAGATTACTGCGTTCTCAAATTTACAGCCACTAAGGGCAGATATTACTGCGATTTAGAGACTGAAAGTTTTGAGGTTTAGCATTTTTATAAATAATCACATCCCCCTCTCAACTTTTTTATAAAAATCTGCGGGATAGGCGGTTTCGTATTTTTTTATGATGTTGATGTTGAGGTTTTCAAGGTCGGAGAAATGGATTTTTGAGTTGTCGGAAACGGGTTTGTACCACGGCTGTTTTGAGAAATATGTTTTGAGGTCGGGCGAAAGGAATTTGTAGCCGCGACGGGCAAAAATCTCGTTGCGCATTAGGCGTAGTTGGGTTTTGTCGCAAAAGTACGACAACATTCCAACGTTAACTATCGATGTGCTGGTGTATTGCCAACGGCCTGTGAGCGGTGGGTCTTGTGCGGTTTTTTTGCGGAGTTTTTTGTAGAGCGTGGTTTTGTTGTAAACATCGCCAAAAACCATTCCGCTGGCTTTTCGGGCGTTGTAGATGTTTATGCCATTGTCGGAGAACATTATTTTGTAATATTTTCCTTTGTATTTGATATTGTTGGCGTAGGCATATTCGTCGCTGAGCACTTCAAAAGGCGTTCCGTTGATGGTGGCGCCTTCAAAAATGTACTCTTTGCCTGCTGCGTCGGAGTAAACGCCATCGAGAAGCGAAAGAAAATTGTGGGCAAGAAGGTCGTCGATAGAGCCGTCGAATTTGTAAAACACCTCTGTCATTTCATCCTTGTCGTCGTAGGCAATGAGCAGTTCCAAAGGAGTGTCTGTGCCGTCGTCTATTGTGCGGTATTCCACGTACTTACCAAAAGTGTACGAGCCGCCTTGTTCGGTAGAATATGTTGTGCGTCCGCGTTTGATTAGTGTGAAATCGTAGCCCACTTCGCCGAGCATTGCCGAGCCAAAAAATTCTATTCGGTCGTTTTTTTGTGTGGCTTCAAACGAGCCTTGTCCGTTAGTCCAGAATGTTCCGTTAAAGTTTTGTGCATAAACGACAGCGCATTGAATTGTAATTGCTGCCGCCAAAAGGATGTTTTTCATACAGAGTTTCAGATAGTTTGTGGTATTGATTTAAGTTTTTGAGATTATTCCCACTCAATTTTGGCAGATAATCCGTGTTTGAAGATTTTGAGAAAGCCGTCGATTTCTTTTACGTAATGAGGCCATTTGAGGCGTTCGTACGAGGCTTTGAGGTTGTGCAATAGGCGTTGGATGATTACGGTGTTGCTGCATTTGTTGAAAAACTGATTTTGCGGCGAAATGTTCTGTTGTTTAAGGAAAAAGACTATTTCGTCGTCGTTGAGCACCGCGCCCTGATTGAATGGGTTGATGTAAAATAATGGTTTGCCGTCGTCGGGACTGATGTAAGCGAGTATAAAGTTTTTGGGCAGGTTGACACCATAGAGCGGAATGTGGCTCTGCTGTGCCAAGAGCATATAAGCTATTGCCATTGTGATAGTGTTGCCGGTGCGATTTTCGAGTGCGTAGGTGATGTACGAGTTGTCGGGTAGGAAAAAGTCGGGCGGCGCGCTTGATGAAAATCTCAGTATTTTGAAAAAAATGTGGTTGATTAACTTGATTTGCTCTAATGGCGAAAAGTTTTGAAAATTAATGGCTTTCAGGTTTTGACCCATTGTGTTGATTTCATCGAGCAGCGAGTAGTAGCCCCTTTTTGGATATTCGTATTTCGACACTATCCACGCGCCTTTTAGCAGGTCGTTGTCATCGTCTTTCCACTTGGTGAGGTTGTTTATCACATCGTTTTTTAGAATCAGGTGCGAAATATTACCGATACGGCTTTTGAGCAATCTTGTAGAAGATTCGCTGACGGCATTTTTCAGAGGTTGCAGCACACCGATTCCTTCGCTTACAAGTTTCTTTTCCAAGATGTTGTAAACGGTGGGGTCGGGGTCGTCCAAAAGCCGTATTATTGCATCTAATTCGTTGTCGGTCATAGTGTTATGTGGTAAGAATGTCTACAATTTCGGCGACGAGGTTTTTCATAATTACGCGGTAATCTGTGCCGAAATCTTTGCAGCGGCGGTTGGCAATTACTTGACAAATGGTGGCTGTGTTGTGTCCGAGCAAACGTCCGAGACCGTTGATTGCGCTCGATTCCATTTCGTAATTATTGATTTTCAAACCTTTATATGTAAATTGTTCTAATTTTTCGTTAATACCTTGGTCAACGATTTTTAGGCGAAGCTCTCTGCCTTGCGGACCGTAGAATCCGGGT
>JAFYFR010000046.1 GCA_017543645.1 Bacteroidales bacterium | reverse complement strand
TATTTGGGAAAAAATAATTTTGAATAACGTGGAAAGAATTAAGTTAACCATACTAACAGTATTAGTATTTTGGGGAATGTCAGCATTTTCGCAGAAATTCAGCCCCGAGATAGACAGCCTTATACGACTTTCTACCACCGCCCCCGACTCATTACGCGACGACATAAGCAACACTATTTGTTGGAAACTACGCAACAACTATCCCGATATGGCGATACAGTACGCTATGACCGCCATTAAGTATGCCGAAAAAACTTACGACAACGAACAGTTGGTAAAGGGATATAGTTATATAGGTGTGTGCCACCGTAATCTTGGCAACTATGCCGATGCCCTTGAATATTATAACCTTGGTCTCGAAAAGGCTAAGCAACTCGGCGTGCACGACCAAGAGGCATACGCATATATCAACCTCGGCAACCTGTTCCTTTATCAAGAACAATACGACGAAGCCGAAACAAACCTCTGCAACGGTCTTATCCTTGGCAAGCAACTCGGTGATTCAAGCATACTTTCGTATTGTTACCTCAACCTCGGACGCACATACCTTGGACGTAACCAATACGAAGAGGCTGAAAGCAACCTTCAACTTGCCTTGGAGGTGCGCAACAAAATTCACGCTTCGCAGGGCGACATCACCGTGTGCAAAAAATATCTCGGCGATATATACTTTGCCCGTGGCGAAATTGACCGAGCCGTTTCGCGTTACCTTGAATGTGTTAGCAACGAAAAGTATCTCAACGACATAGACCTTCAATCAGAGGTTTTTCGCAAACTTTCGCAACTATACTATCAGCGTGGCGATTACGACAGTTCGGAATATTTTGGAGAAAAGAGTCTCAAACTTGCCACCGACATAGGATCAAAATTCCGCATACGCAACGCTCACGAGATTCTTGCTAAGATTCATTATGCTAAACACGAGTTTCAAGATGCCGCCGACCACTACAATCAGGTTATCCTCTATAACGACAGCGTTTTTTCTGAGGAACTTACCGAAAAACTTTTTAATATGCAGTATAAGGCGCAGACCTATCGTCAAGAGGGTAAAATTAATTCGCTAAAATCTGAAAACGAATTGCTTGAAGAAAACAACCGACTTCAAGACCGTTTTATAATGATGTTGGCAATTTTTCTTGCGCTCGGTGTGCTGATGCTTGTGGTGTTATTTATAATGAACAAGAAAACCAAGCGTCTTAACCGTCAGTTGCATAGCCAGCACGAGGAAATCAAGTCTAAAAATATCGAACTTCGTAACCGCGCCGAAGAGATTGCCCAAAAGCACGCCGAGTTGGAGCAGCAAAACGAATACATTGACAAACAGCGTCTTATGCTTGCCCAACAGCAGAAACAGATTACCGACAGTATTTCGTATGCAAAACGTATTCAAGATGCGCTTTTCCCAAATCTCGACGAATTGAAATCGTTTTTCAGCGACTACTTTATATATTATTCGCCCCGCGATGTGGTTAGTGGCGACTTTTATTGGCTTCATTCCGATTCCGATAAACTTATTTTTGTGGTAGCAGACTGCACAGGACACGGCGTTCCCGGAGCGTTTATGAGTATGCTCGGTATCTGCGCCCTCCACGAAATCACAGGTTTGGGTGCCGAGAGCAATGCCGCCAATATTCTCGAACGCCTGCGCAAGATGGTGAAGAAACTCCTTCACCAAGACGAAGATAAGAGCACTATGACCAAAGACGGTATGGATATGACCCTCGTGGTGGTAGACCGTAAAGAGCGTGTGCTTGAATATTCGGGTGCAAACCTTCCGCTTATTTATGTGCGCAACGGCGAGGAGTTCTCATTAAAGCCAAACCGCAATCCGATAGGTATTTACATAAAAGAAAAACCATTTGAATCGCAGCGGCTTACGCTCTTGGATGGCGACATTATCTATATGTTTAGCGACGGATACGCATCGCAGTTTGGCGGCGAGTTTAATATGAAACTCAAAATGGGCGGTTTTAAAGAGATTCTGCTCAAAAACCACTCGCTTCCATTCACAGAACAGCGCAACATCCTCGAAAAATACTTTGTGGATTGGAAAGGCTCGTCGCAGCAGATCGACGATATTACTGTAATAGGATTAAAAGTTTAAACAATACGTTGTAACCCTATGAGCAGCAATACGATACTTATTCCCACAGATTTTTCCGACGTGTGCTACAATGCTGTGTTGTACGGACTTGAATTTTGCCGTCAATACAAACTTGAAGCCGAACTTTTTCACGTAGACACTGGCGTGGAGCGCGACCAAAAGGCTGTGTCGGGATTAAAGCACGTGGTGGAACTCTATGTGCAGAAGTTTGGAATAGGTGTTACATTCGTGGAGCGTAAGGGCGAACTTTTTGAGGCTATCTCAGCCGAATTGTCTTCAAAGAATTTCGATTTTATGCTTATGGGCACGCCCGGCAAGAGCGGTTTTCAACTTTTGATGGGAAGTTCGGCGTCGAAGGTTATCGACACAGCCAAGATTCCTGTCATTGTGTTGCAGTCAAAGCGGTTTGCGCCTATCAAGAATATAGTTTGGCCAGTGTCGCGACTTTCGGGTAACGGTCGCGGAGTGTTGGAGATTGTTAACAAGGCAGCGTTTTTTGGAGCTACTCTTCACATGGTTTTTCGCAGCGAGGGCTATCAGACTGCCAAGATTTTTGAAAAACAGTTTGGCAATCAAGTAAATCTTGTGCTTCAAAATTTCGACGAGAGTGGTTTTGTTGGCACATTTGTAGAGCAGGTTCTCAACTATTGCCGCGACAACGATATGGATATGATAGCCACCGTATCCACCGAAACCAAAATGACCGTATTCGATTATCGCTACGAGCAGTTTTTGTTTAATATCGAGTTGATACCTGTGATGTGTATCGGGGGGTGAGGAATAAAACCTCCGCCTTCTTCAATTTTTCTATCGTTCCCAAATCAGCCCATAGACCATCGTGAACATATCCGCCGATACGCTCAGTGGTTGCCAATCTAAGAAACAGATTTGTAATTGAAAACTTACCTGTTTCGGTTATTAGTGGAAAAATATTTTTATTAATAATAGATATTCCACTGAAAGCGAAATAGTTAACGGCGTTTTCCTCAAAATTTCTTGAAATCTTAGTTTCGTTGGTAGTATAGTTGTGCCAGCCACACAATTGCAATTCTTTATTAAAAATCAGTTTGCGGGTAGATTCGCGGTCTTTGACTGCAAGAGTTGCCAAATTGCCCGATGATAAATGGTAGTTGTAAAGAGCCTTTAAATCTATATCGCACGCAATATCAACATTATACGCAATAAAATTATCCTCGGCGCAGAGTAGGGGAGCGGCTTTGAGTATTCCACCGCCAGTATCCAAAAGAAAATCGCGCTCGTCGGAAATCAGCAGTTCGGCATCACACCTTATATTATGTATGTAATCTGCCATCATATCGGCAAAGTGGTGGATATTGATAATGATGCGGTTAACGCCTGCGGCTTCTAATTTGTTGATGGCGTTTTCGAGCATAGTTTTGCCGCAAAAATCCACCAAAGCCTTTGGTTTATTGTTGGTTAACGGTGCAAGCCGTGTGCCAAGTCCCGCCGCAAAAATCATCGCTTCCATTATTCGCCTCCTTCTAATAGATTGGGTCTCAACTGTTTGGTACGTTCCAACGCCTGTTCCATCTGCCATTTGTCTATCAAAGCCTCGTTGCCCGAGAGCAGAATATCGGGCACTTTCCAACCCTTGTAATCAGCGGGACGGGTATAAATTGGCGGAGCAAGCAGATTATCCTGAAAACTATCCGAAAGAGCCGACTCATTGTCGTTCATTGCGCCGGGAATAAGACGCACCACGCTGTCAACTATTACAGCAGCAGCAAGTTCGCCGCCTGTAAGCACATAATCGCCGATAGAAATCTCCTTAGTAATAAGGTGTTCGCGCACACGGTGGTCGATACCCTTGTAATGACCGCAGAGAATAATGATATTCTCCTTGGTAGACAGCGTGTTAGCGGTTTTTTGGTTGAGAATTTCACCATCGGGCGAAGTGTAAATAATTTCG
>JAFYFR010000045.1 GCA_017543645.1 Bacteroidales bacterium | reverse complement strand
GAGTTTCACCTTATCCATCTCAAACAGACGGATATACTGACGTATGATGGCGTTTTTGGGTTCGGTGAGGATATTGCGCAAAGCCGTGCGGTCGAGCGGTTCGAGGTGTGTCAACTGCGGCAGACGACCAATGATTTCGGGTATAAGTCCGAACGATTTGAGGTCGACGGGAGTGATATATTGAAGAAAATTATTGCGGTCGATATTGTCGTTTTCGCGTATAGAGTTGTAGCCCACAACCTCGGTGTTGAGGCGTTGAGCGATTTTTTTCTCAATGCCGTCGAACGCGCCGCCGCAGATAAAGAGAATATCCTTGGTGTTAACCTGAATCATCTTCTGCTCAGGGTGTTTACGACCACCGTTTGGCGGAACATTCACCACGCTGCCTTCCAATAGTTTTAACAGACCCTGCTGAACGCCCTCGCCCGACACGTCGCGTGTGATAGAGGGGTTGTCGCCTTTGCGGGCAATCTTGTCGATTTCGTCGATAAACACAATACCGCGCTCGGCCTGTTTAACGTCGTAGTCACACTCTTGAAGCAGACGCGAGAGGAGGCTCTCAACATCTTCGCCCACATATCCAGCTTCGGTGAGCACCGTAGCGTCCACAATGGTAAACGGTACATTGAGCAGACGGGCAATTGTGCGTGCCAAGAGGGTTTTTCCAGTTCCGGTCTGACCCACCATTATGATGTTGCTCTTTTCGATTTCCACATCGTCGTTCTTAACCTTCTGGTTGAGACGCTTGTAATGGTTGTAGACTGCCACCGAGAGTGTTTTCTTGGCCATCTCCTGACCGATAACATACTGGTCGAGAAACGCCTTGATTTCGGCAGGCTTGTAGTTGAGGTTTGGCGAGCCAGATTTTGCCCCCCCCGACGAGATATTCGACGACGTTCCCAATTCGGTGCTAACAATCTGATACGCCTGCTCCACGCAGTAGTTGCAAATAAAGGCCTCCTGCCCTTCCACGAGCAGTTCGGTTTCGGCCTTCGGCCTTCCGCAGAACGAACATCTGCTAATATTCTGTTTTGCCATAGTATATGGTGTGAGTTTTCAATATTTTTTTCAGGGTGCAAAGGTAAAAAAAGATTTGGAAAAACAATGTCGTTAATCACTATTAAATTAAAGGAGCATAATAAACTGGCAGACATATTGTCTCCCCGTCTTTATGATAATCTTTGGTGTATAACAAAATTCGTTCTCCAATCCGGGATGAGAATTTAGCACAAAAGGCATCTAAGGATTTATGTGTCTTATAACCAGACGATTTCACTTCTATTGGGACAAGTTTACTGCCCTTCGCAAGCAAAAAATCCACCTCGTAATTGTGATTACTGTCATCGGGAAATGTATAATAATACAACTCATATCCCGCAGTTTTAAGCATTTGAGCCACAAGGTTTTCGTACACATATCCAAGCTTAGCATCCAATTTGTCGGACAATAGTTTGGTATAAATCACATTCTCGGTTTCTTTCTTATCCCAAAAGCACAGAGTAACAAACAACCCTATATCATGAACAAACATTTTGTAGCGGTCGGGATCCTTAGTCAGACCCATACCAACATGAGGATCGGTAGAATGGTACGCAAGCGTTACTGCCATACTGTCAGCCATATCGGCGATTATAGTGTCGATATTTGCTGTCGCACGGTTTTTGGTTGCGGATTCAATCTTAAAAGAAGCGGCATGACGTGACAATTGCGAAGGAATATCACGAAACATAAGCGAAGCCGCGCCCGAGCCGTCAATTTTGCGAAAATCATCATCGTATAGTTCAAGAATTTTGCGTTTGATATTATCGACATGCTGCAAATTGTTGCTCTCTAAATATGCGTTAACCGACTGAGGCATACCACCTACCACCATATACAATCTAAGGTCGCGCATCCATTTTCGGTGAACAGCATCGCCCATTGGTCGTTTCATATCGTATGCCTGACGTAAAAAATCTGATGACACACTATCTCCCACAGCCCATCTAAACTCCTCAAAATCCATAGGATACAGAGTTAGACGATGTTCCTCGCTCGGAATAACAATATTTTTCACATTCTGTTTAAGAGTAAGCAACGAACCTGTTTCGATATAGTCGTAACGTCCGTCCTTAACAAGGTGCTTAATGGCCTGTCGCGCCAATGGTTGCAACTGAACCTCGTCGAAAATAATAACTGAGCGACGCGGGAAAAGCGTTACCTGAAAAAGGTTCTGCAACCTAAAAAAGAAATAATCCAAATCGCGCATATTTTCAAACAGCCCGTTGATTTCGGCAGACGATTCCGAAAAGTCGATAAGGATATATGATTCGTACTCTTTTTTTGCAAACTCCTCCACCAATGTGGATTTGCCCACACGTCGTGCACCCTTTACAAGGAGAGCATATTTACCTGCCAAATCCGATTTCCATCGTAGCATCTCGGTATATAATTTTCGCTTAAATACCATAACAACCGTAATTAACTGATTTATGGTACAAAAATATACACAATTGCACTTTCCGCAAAATTTTTTAGAGCAAAACTTGCACTTTCCGCAAAATTTTTTGAGGCAAATATTGCACTTTCCGCAAAATTTATTGAGGCAAAACTTGCACTTTCCGTAAAATTTGAAATAAAAAAGCCGCACCTTAAAAAAAGATGCGGCTTACGGATTAAATGTGTTAAGAAGAAGTGTTATTGTTTCTCCCAAACCTCAACTTCTTTTTCCCATCCTTCTTCATCTCGGTACTCATCTGTCGCAGTCATTGTTTTACCACTTATAGAAGGTGTAGAGTATTCACCATCCTCATTCATGTCTTTGATAACTTCATCTGTGAGTTGGCGGTAGTCTGACATGTACAGACGATTCTTGACCACTTTCCAATAGCCGGAGTTTGTATAGACTGAACTACCTTTGTCTTTTTCTTTAAATCTTTCGGTATATGTGCCGTCCTCGTTAAAAGTCAGTATCGCCCAATCATTTTCATCATCACAAATGATTTTATTATGACCTTTGTCTCCGTCGCCATAATCCCACCATTCTTCGTAAGATACTTGTTTCCAAGTGCCTACCAAGGATTCAACACTGATGTCCGGGGCATCGTCGTCCTTGTTGCACGAAACCAACGATGCGCTAATCATTGCGAGTGCGACAAACAATGCCGCATAAGAAATGAGTTTCTTCATATTTCAAGTGATTTAAATGTTAATAATTAGAATTTATAAGTTACAGACAGTCCAAGACAGCCAGTTTTCAAGGAATTGTCGCCATCGCCCTTGGGTAGGAGGTTCGACAGACCTATGTCGTAGGTGAGACGGAACCCGATATTGTTAGTCATTTCAAAACCGGCGCCCAACAAAAAACCGAGGTTCATGCGTTTCATATTGTCTTCATCGCCGCTGCCGAATTTCAAAGCATCATCGGTTTTGTTAGTCTTGCCATCTTCGGTATACTCAGCCTTTTCTTTTCCTGAAAGGCCCAATCCGATTGTAGGTCCAGCGAGGAAATAGAGTTTGTTGTCGCCCACGGCAAGATTAGCCCTGAAATTAATTGGAATTGTAAGGTAGTTGACATTTGTGGTAATTTTTTCGGACTCGTCGTCTTCCGACCACTCGAACTTTGAGCCAACTTGGTCAAACTGTAAGCCGGCTTCGATGGCGAACATGTCGGTGAGGCTGTAGTCGGCAAACGCTCCGAGGCTGATTCCGATTTTGCTCTTGTTGTCGTTGACTTTACTTCCGCCATACTTTTCAGAAAAATTTGAGATGTTCATCCCGGCTTTCACGCCGAAGTCGATGTCCTGCGCAAATGCCGAGGACGATAGTGCCAACGCGGCAGATACTACAAAAAGTCTTAAAAATTTCATATTGCTACAAAATTTAATAGTTTATTTTGCCCGGAGAACTTCCCAAACTCGGAGTTACATAAAAAAAGACGTGGGATTTTTTACTTTGGCTTATCCCACTCATCGGGCCTTCGCATTGCCTCACCGTAAGGATAAGCAACGCAAAAGTCCACGCCCATACAAGATACTATACACCAAAGCATATAGCATACAAATATGCATACAATGCGCAGACGTTCTTGTTGCCGTTTCTTCCTACGGTTCAAAGTTGCGAAGTTTGATGAGTAGAAGACAAACGTCAATAAACGTCCTTGGAATCAGGTCTGCTATGTATCTTGCAGCCTTATCCACCGCAAATATAAGGAATAAAAGAAAAATGTGTTTATTTTTATCTGTTTTTTTTTATAAAAAAAACGAACTATATAATAATAGTATGATTTACTGACGATTATAAAAAAGAATAACAGGCAAAGCAAGAAAAGCAATCGGTATTTCCGAATTTTACTTTTTTGCATATTTCCCAAGATAGTATTCGCGATTGAGGTTGTCTACCAAATAATTGTCGCTAAGGCAATGGAAATCAGAAACACCTTCGCTCATCAAGTTCCAAGTCATAGAATCATAAAACATTCCAAGGGCTTTGGCATTGTCGAAACCGTTTTCGGCGGCAAACTGCGCCACTATACGGCCATATTTCATTCTGAGAACTGTACGGTTTGCTTTCATCACTGGTATATTTTTACTGATTCTACAAAATGCAGATGTATCATTTCAAAACCCTCCTTTGTTTAAGTACCGACACAAGGTCGTCTGTTATATAATCCTTTGAAAATGTGCGCAGTACATCAAAACACGGCACAATATAGTCATCTATCATATTGCCTTCACATAGCAAATGATAAGCATTTCGTTCTGTAATGTCAAGTCTTTCTGACAAAACACCTACACAATATATTGTAAATTCAAGTTCTTCTTTTCCCATTCCAATCCTTTTTTACAACAAATATATTCAAAATCACTTCCCGTCAATCTTCCTGAACTTTTCTCTTGCTTCCACTGCATACACGCTGCCGGGGTAGTCGGTGAGGATTTTGAGGTAGTAGGTTTTGGCTGTTTCGGGGTCGGCGAGATAGGCGGAGGAGATTTCGGCAAGGTGGAATGAGGCTTTGTCGGCGAGGTTGTCGTAGGCATAGTCGTCGGCAACTTTTTTGTAGAGCGAGGCTGCTTCGGAATAATCTTTCTGACGCTCACGGATTTGCGCCTGACGGTAGAGCGACTCGTCAACAAGGGGTGAGTTTTTAAACTGCGTTACAATGGTGTCGTAACATGTATAGGCATCTGTAAAACGGCTCTGAAACAGATACATATCGCCACGGGCAAAAATTTTCAGCTCACAGTCAGTGTCGGTGGTGGCAGATGTGTCGATAACAAATGTATTATCAACCACTTGCATATTATCATTAATAATAATTGCAAGTTCCATAGCGTCGTTTGCCACAAGTTTTGAGGTGGCGGCTTTCAATACGTCTAACTGTGATAGAGCCCATTTGAAACTACCTGTGTAATAGGCTACTTTGGCTTTGCGGAGTTTTGCCTCGTCGCCTTTTTCGTTCTGTTTGTTATCGTTTTCAACCTTGGCGTAAATCATGAGAGCCTCCCATTCGTCGCCGGTGTATAGATAGATGTCGGCAAGCTGAAGGTTGAGGTCGGCTTTTACGGTGTAACTCAGCGGCTGTTGCAATGCCTTGTTAAGAATAGCCTTGGCGGTGTCGCTGTGGTTGAGATAATAGGTTTCCAAACGCGCATAGTTAAGCACGTGCTGCACGGTATTGGCGTTAACACCTTGTTTATCAAACACAGAGCGGTACTCTTTTTCGAGGTAGTCCAACTGTTCGGCATCGGTTATCGACCCATCTACCACCTGACGATACATGGTGTTAAGCACGCCGAGCTTGGCACTATAATAGTAAGGCGACTTTTCGCCAAGTTCAATCACATATTTATACGCGTCGGAAGCTGTGGCATAATCGCCTGCGTCAACAGCCTGCTGACCAAGAGAAACAAGGTTTCGTCCCTGACGGTTGGTTCTTCGGTCTAACGCTTTTGCCTGATTTACAGCCATCTTGAAATTTTTTTTCTGCACATATACCCAGATGAGCATCTCGCTGAGGGCGGTGGAAGGTGTTTTTTGAATTCTCTGCATTAGCGATGACCGCAGAACGCTGTAAAGTTCGTCGTTGGTGTCGTTATTGAGGTAGTACTGCAGCATACTCTCCACCGAGGACAGCTGCGCCTCGTTACGCCCTACAATGTCGAGGGCGGTCTCTGACATTTTTTTATAGTTTCGCGACGAGGAATATACCGAAAACAGCTCCATGCTGAAATCCACGTGGGCAATCTCACTGCCGCGCACAAGTGTCTTTTCGGCATAATCCGACTCGTCTGCCTGAAGAAAGCTGTTGCAGATAGCAACGATAGAACTGCGGTCGTGGGGCAATGCACTAAGCACCGACTCGTACTGCTCCGAAGCCTTGTCCATCTTGCCCTGACTCTTGTAAATTGAACCCAATATAATTTTATAAGATAAATCGTTCTTGTTGGCGGTTACCTGTTTCTTGGCGGCTTTTTCGGCTTTGTCTAATTCGCCTGTTGCTTCAAGACACTTGATGTAATAGTTAAAATAACTCTTAGAATGTGTCTGATTGAACAACTGTTCAAAAAGGAAGCTGGCTTTTTCGAACTCTTTGCTGCTGTAATAGTTATAGGCAAGTGAAACGTCTTCCTGATTCTGAGCCGCAACCCAGAGCGGAAGTACCAACACCAAGATTATCAACAACTTTTTCATCTTACTGATATAGGAAACGTTTTATGCTGCGTTTCGGGGTCTTTTCAAATTCCTCGTTATAGATTTTCACGCCTTTGATTTGGCTGTACAAAGGCAGCTCCTTGTTGAGCTGAAGCACGTATTTCTCTATTGTCTTGGCAATATCGGCCTCGGCAACGTTCTGACTGCGAAGCGAATCAAAGTCGGGATAAACCAACGCCACAAGTTTGCCATCTTTCTCCACCACGATAGACTCGTTAACAAAGAACAGGTTGTTAATCTTGTCCTCAATCTCCTCAGGATAGATATTCTGACCGCTGGGACCAAGTATCATATTCTTAATTCTGCCCTTGATAAAGATGTTGCCTTCCTTGTCCATAAGTCCGAGGTCGCCGGTGTGACCCCAGCCCTCCTTGTCGATAAACTGCGCTGTAGCTTCGGGATTTTTGTAATAACCCACCATCATATTTTCTCCACGGGCAAGTATCTCGCCAACAACGTTTTGCGGATCGGCAGAATCTATCTTTATCTCCATACGGTCGATGGTGCGTCCGCAAGATGTTTCCACAAACTTATCCCACGGCGAATATGCCAACAGCGGGCCGTACTCTGTCATGCCGTAGCCCACAGTGTACTCAAACTTGATTTTCTTTAAGAAATGCTCTATTTCGCAGTTGATAGGCGCACCTCCCACAATCAACTGACGGAAGTTGCCACCAAGAGCGGCACGGAGCGAATCATGTATTTTCTTATAAATTTTTTCACTTATTACCGGCACTCTGAGCATAAAGTTGACGGTAGGACGCTCGATTTCGGGGAAGATTTTTTTCTTGATAATTTTTTCCACCACCAACGGCACAGTGATAATTACCGACGGCTTGATAGTTGTCATTGCGTCGATAAGTATCTTTGGCGAAGGCACTTTGGTTAGGAAAAACAGGTGGACACCCGAAATAAAGTGGTGTACGAACTCAAAAGCCAATCCGTACATGTGAGCCATGGGCAGCATTGCAATCATTGTTTCGCCCGCCTTGGTGCCAAGGTTGTCGATAGTGAACTGAATGTTGGACATAAGGCTGCGGTATGGCAGCATCACGCCCTTGGACGCGCTCGTTGTGCCCGACGTATAGTTGATTATGCCCACATCTTCGGGGTTTTCGTCAAAAAACGAAATATTGTCGGCAGTAAAACGCTCGGGGAAACGCTCGCCAAAAATGCGGTTGAGGTTCTTCCTTGTCTGTGTCAACTGTTCGTTGCGCGAAACCCTCAGGCTGTAATCCTCGATACGGATAATGCCGATAAGGGCGGGCATTGAAGCCTCGTCGAGACCTGTCCACACTTCGTCGCCAACAAACAGGATTTTCGCCTCGCTGTGGTTTACTATATTGTGTACATTGTCGGGCTTGAACTCGTGCAAAATTGGCACCACCACAGCTCCGTATGTAAGCGCGGCGAGAAAGCCGACCCCCCACGACGCAGAGTTCTTGCCGCAGAATGCAACCTTGTCGCCTTTCTGTATGCCTGATTTTTCAAAAAGGATATGGATTTTTACAATCTTACGGGCAACGTCCTTGTAAGTGAATGTGGCTCCGCCATAGTTAGTGAGCGAAGGCAAATCCCAATATTTGCGCAATGCGCGTTCGATAACTTTAATAATGCTTTTTTCCATGGTTAAAAGTATTTAATCCACCCAGGTAGGCACGTCGGTATCGCTCGTGATGATATGCGCCCACTGGCAGATGGTTTCGTAATTATTGTCGTGTATAATGTGGTAATTTACCGCGTTGATGTCGCTGTGGTCTTCGTAAAGCAGCCGTCCTGAGTGAATCTGCTGCTCCGTTTGATCGCCCGGCTCCGTATCAGCATTATCGAATATCTCTTTGGTGATTTCGTAAAGATAATACGCGCCCACGCAGCCGTTTGAAAAATAACTTTCGGCAGTGTAACAGCTGTTGACTGTGTCGTAACACACTGTCCACCACGATGCTCCGGGTTGCTCGCCCCTACCTTTTTTTAAAACGAACTGTTCCATTTCCAATTATTCTACTCTGTCTTTTTTGCCGTATTTTACTATAATAGCGTTGCTTGGCGTGCTTTCCACATGGTAGCGGTTAAACGCCGTTATCTTATAGGTATAGACTTTTTTCTTGAACGAGAACCTGCTGCTCTTAAACAACGAAAGGTCGTTTTGCGAAATATACTTCAAGAAATTGCTCTTCGACGGCACAAAGCCGGGATTGTTGCCCTTTACCCTGTACACCGAGTAAAATATCGCAGTGTCGGCGGGCGGAAGGTTCTTGCCGTTGTCTTTTTGCCAATATACGTGGTACTGGTTGCGCATCTTTACCATCGCCACGTCGGGTCTTTCGGGGAAAATGCTCAGCCACGGCATCTGCGGCATCATCACATTTCTGTTAAAACAGCTCTGCCTAACGCTCGACACCATATTCAGCGGATTTTTGGCAACGGTGGTTGAACGGTAGACTATAACTCCCTGCACATTAGGATATTTTCGTGTAATGCGTATCTGGTTGGGTATTTCCTGCGGGTCGGTCCAGCCGTTAGAAGGGTTCTCCTGATTGTACGCGCCAATGCCAATGTAGATATTGCGGCCGTAGGCGTGATTGTTCCACCACTTTACCACAGTCTCGAAATCGTTGTACACATGACCGATGTTCCAATATATCTGCGGAGCGCAATAGTCTACCCAGCCGTTTTTGAGCCATGCCAGTGCGTCGGCATATAGATAGTCGTAACCCGAAAGGCTGTTTGTGGGACTTCCGTCGGGGTCTTCCCTTTCGTTCCGCCACACACCGGCAGGACCGACACCGAATTTCACCCACGGTTTTTCGTTCTTGATGGCAATGTAGCACTCCTTGATAAACTCGTTGATATTGTTTCGGCGCCAGTCGGCAATGTTGTCGAAACCTTTGCCGTATTTCGTGTAAGTGGCTTGGTCGGGCAGGGCGATAATTTTTTTGTTGTCGCCGGTGATAGGATAAGGATAAAAATAGTCGTCGAAATGCACGCCGTCGATGTCGTAACGCTTAACCACGTCGACAATCAGCCTTACCAAATAATTCCTCACCTCTGGAATACCTGGGTCGAAATACTTGTTAGCTCCGTAGGTGAAAAACCATTCGGGCCTGGTGTTGGAGATATGCTCCTTGCAGACGTCGGCATATTGGATTGTAGCAACCGCACGGAACGGATTGAACCAAGCGTGATATTCCATGCCAATGGCGTGGGTTTCCTTAACCATAAATTCGAGAGGGTCGAAATAAGGCACTGGTGCGCGGCCCTGCTTGCCTGTGAGCCATTCGCTCCAGGGTTCGTATTCCGATGCGAAAAAAGCGTCGGCTGCGGGACGCACTTGAAATATCACAGCGTTGTAGCCAGCATTGCGCCAAGCGGTAAGAAGATCCAAATAGTTTTGTTTCAATATTTTGCTGTCGGTAGTGGCAACGGTGGGATAGTCGATACGCTTAGAAGTAGCCACCCACACGCCTCGGAACTCGCGAGCGGTGTCGGGAAAGTTTTGAGCAGCGGACTGAAACGCCACCGATAAGAGAATGATTGCTAATAAATGTCTCATTACTAAAAATAATTTTTACAAAGAAAAGAAAAAAAACTATAACAACGCAGCAAAAAACACAAAAAAAAGCGGCGGGCGTCTTACGAAACTGCCAGTGCCGCTTTTCTCAATATCTGAATCACATCAGATATTCTCCAATATAAACCTAATGCTACAAACTTAATAAAAACCAATATGTAAACTAATCACACAATTATATACGGCAATTAGTACAAAAGGTTTGCGATACGGCAAAAAAAAACGGCGGAGATTTGCTCTCCGCCGCATTTTTCATCTCAATTTTCCATAAATAACTAACTACTTTCTTTCTGTTTTTAGAGTTGAATAATTCAACTTCAAAGCCTGAACTTTTCTCAACTCCTGCTTTACGTCGGTAACGATACCCATTTTGGCATCTGAGTCAACTTTGAGCGAGTATGTCATAAAAGGCACCTCAGCCTCGTCATGGCTCTGACGTTCAGCCTCGATATAGTCGGGAATATCAAACAGCTCCGAAATCTTGTCGTTCAACTGTACACGTGGTTCAGTACCGAACTTCGACTGGTAAACCGAAAGAGGAGAGCCTATATAGATGTAGCTTACAAGCGATTTCTTTTCAATCTTCTTCACCTCTGTAGCGGTCGGAAGCTTGATTTTCACCTTATAGTCGGTCTCTTTCATAGAAGTAACAGACATAAAGAAGAACAGAAGCATGAACACGATGTCGGGGAGCGATGCGGTAGAAAGACCGCTAACTTTTCGTCCGCCTTTTTTTCTGAATTTTGCCATAATGATATCCTCCTTTACTTTATACTTCTGGGTTCGGCCTCGGAAATTGCCAACGGGAACACGGTTTTTACGAGTTTCTGCTCTTCAGCACCAAGTTCGTCGTAGATTTTTCCAAAATTTTCTTTTGCAAAATTATCACGGCAGATATTAAAAGCCGCCACGATAGAGTTCTGCACGTCGATATACGTTTCGTATTTGGTACCGCGGTCGTTCTGAAGCGATACCACACCACGAGTAATGTTCGGGTCGCCGCAACGGTCTACGAGAGCTTTGAAAGTAGCAGCTTCGTCGGCCTTACCTTCTGCGATAGCGTCGTCGTATTTCTTAGAAGCCTTCACCTGCTCGGCAAGGGATTCCGAGTTGGAAGGGTTGGTAAGAAACTTGATTGTCCTCTCGGTAAGCTCGCTGAAATCTGCCGGCTCGCCTTCGATAGCCAGCTGGTTGTCCTTGTTGATAAGCACAATAAAGATATTGCGCTCGTTAATCTTCTCGTGGTTGTCCTGTTGTCCGTCCGAAGGCGGAGGCAACTGGCGGAACAGACCTTGGTCAACGTTCATTGACGTTGTTACGAGGAAGAAAATCAACAGAAGGAACGCGATGTCGGCCTGCGAACTTGCGTTAATTTCACCTACTTGTCTCATCTGTATTGTTTTAAGAGGCAGCCGCCTATACTGGCAGCTGCCGTAAATTCAACATTAAATTATTTGATTCTCTGAGAAACCTCAAGTCCGATAATAGACAAGAAAGTCAATCCAAGAACAATGTACAAGGAAAACAAACCTGTATCGGACCATTTAAGCTCGCCAGGAGTTGTTTGAACCAATGTAGGCATGATAGAATCGATAGAATCGCTCGACATAGCGTAAGAAACTCCGAAAACGGCGAGCAAAGCTACAATGACGATACCGATTTTGACAGCAGAGCTGGGGTTCATAATCGGGGTAAGCACAAAGAGGTCGACAACTGCCAATACAGCGCAGACAATGAACAGGATAAATCCCCACAAGAGAATTGTATCGGTTGTTCCGTGCTCCATCTGGGCAGCCTCCTCCAACGGTACCACCTGCCAGTAGAATAACACTACGAGTACTGTCGAGATTAAAAACAATACTATAAGGAGGTACTTAGATATTTTTTGTAAGAATGATGTTTCCATACTATAAAATTAGCTGTGTTTTTCTTGGTATTTAACAAGAAGATCTACAAACGAGATAGAAGCGTCTTCCATATCGTTGGTGATAGACTCGATTTTTGAAAGGATGTAGTTACAGAAGAGCTGCAGAATCATAGCAGAGATAAGACCGGTTACGGTTGTGATCAACGCAACCTTGATACCTGCGGCAACCAACGAAGCCGAAACGTCACCAGCCTGCTCGATTGAGTCGAACGCCTGAATCATACCGATTACAGTACCCATGAATCCCAACATAGGAGAAAGGGCGATGAAGAGGTTGATCCAGGTTACACCGCTTTCCATCTGGCCCATCTGTACGCTTCCGTAAGAAACAACTGACTTTTCGATAAGGTCGATGTTGTTTTCTTTCTTTTCGTCGTAACGGTCGAGACCCTGATAGAAAATGCTTGCAACAGGTCCGCGTGTGTTTCTACAAATTTCTTTTGCGTCCTCGATGGGGTTCTGGCTCTCGTTGTTGTCGAGGGCTTTGTCGATTTGATTGAGAAGCTTCTTGGTGTTGGTGGACGAAAGCATTAAGTAAATAATTCTTTCAATTGCGATTGCAAGACCAAGGATCAAACAGATAAGCACCGACGCCATGAATCCGGCACCACCTTCGATGAATTTTGTCTTGATTGCTTTGTGAACGGGCACTTCCTCGGGCTGAGCCTGAGAGCCTGACTGAACGGTTTCTGTGGCAGGTTCCTGCGATTGAGCTCCTTCCTGCGCAAACAAATCTGCACTTCCGAAAAAGAGCATTCCTGATATTGCCAATAATGAAAATAGCTTTTTCATGTTGTGTTTTTAGTTTTTAATTATACGATAATTGATACTTATTTTAATTTTTGCGGAGAAAGAGGGATTCGAACCCTCGATACGCTTTTGGCGTATACACGCTTTCCAGGCGTGTTCCTTAAGCCACTCGGACATCTCTCCCCTGTGCTTTTTGTAAAATTTTCGGCATCGAAATTACAAAAAGAAAATATATTACAAAAATATTAATAAAAAAAAATAAACTTTTTTTTCATATTAAATTATTATTCGCCGAAATGCGCTGATTTTGTGCCTTTATCAATCTTGCGCATCAAGCCCTGAAGTACGCTTCCCGGACCGCATTCTATCACTTCGGTTACACCAGCCTGTATCATATTCTGTATAGTCTTGGTCCAGCGGACGGGCGAAGTAAGCTGTTTGATAAGGTTTTGCTTGATTTCCTTGGGGTCGGTGTGGGGCTGAGCGTCCACATTCTGATAAACCGGACATTTTGGTGCTGAAAATGTCGTGGTGTCGATAGCCTGCTGAAGTTCCGACTGTGCCGGCTGCATCAACGGCGAATGGAATGCTCCGCTGACTGCGAGCTTTACCACACGTCTTGCTCCGGCTGCTTCGAGCTTCTGCGATGCAATCTCCACGCCCTGTTCGCTTCCAGAGATTACTACCTGGCCTATGCAGTTGTAGTTGGCTGCCACTACGGTGCTGCCCGACTGCGAGGTCTCGGCGCAAATCTGCTCTATCACGCTGTCGTCGAGTCCGAGCACTGCCGCCATAGAACCTTTCTGGTTTTCGCAGCATTTCTGCATCGCGGCCGCGCGTTTGGCTACGAGCGAAAGACCGTCGGCAAATGTGAGTGCGCCTGCTGCGGTGAGTGCAGAAAACTCGCCCAAGGAGTGTCCTGCTACTGCGTCGGGTGTAAAATTATCGGGTGATGCCAAGACAGACGCTACAGAATGGATAAAAATGCACGGCTGCGTAACCTTGGTTTGCAAAAGCTCCTCGGCTGTGCCTTCAAACATCAGACGGGTGATGTCGAAACCCAACACGTCGTTGGCCTGCTGGAAAAGCTGTCTGGCTGTTTCTGATTTTTCGTAAATATCTTTTCCCATACCGGGGAACTGCGAGCCCTGTCCGGGAAATACGTATGCTTTCATTACTTATTTAGTTTTAAATTCGACTGCAAATATAATAACAATTATTTAGTTAACCATTATTTTACGTTTTTTTTATTAAATTCTAATACAAATCTTATAATTAGTGCTTTACATAGCCTTATACCTTTTGCCGGGGAGCGATTTCACCACATCATTGAACTCAAGCGACAGCAAAATAGGCGAAAGTTCGGCCATAGGTATCTGCGTTGCCACCGAAAGCGAGTCGATGCTCAGCTCGCCGTTTTCGCGTAGCGCGTCCACAATTTTCACCTCCTGAGCGTCGAGACAGCAGAGTGGAAGCTCGGTTTGAAAAGGTACGCTCTTGCTTGGCGACTTCCATCCCATTGAGTTTTCCAAATCGTGGTGCCCAGTTATCAAAGTAGCCCTGCCGTCGTGTATGAGCTTGTTGCATCCGGCGTAATTGTTGTCGGTGGCACGTCCGGGAAATGCGAAAAGATCCCTGTTGTACATTGCGGAATATCCTGCGGTGATGAGCGCGCCACCCTGGATACGGCTCTGCACTATTATCAAAGCGTCGCAAAGTCCTGCAACAATACGGTTGCGGCGTGGAAAATTGTTTTTTGAAACTGGATGACCGTAATAATACTCTGTAATCAGCACCCCTGCCCCATCAACAATCTGACGTGCCAAGGAACGGTTTTCGGCGGGATAAATCATGTCGAAACCATGTCCTAACACTGCCGCCGTTGGCACACCATATTTAATAGCGGCCTGATGCGCGTATGTGTCGGCTCCTGATGCCAATCCGCTTACTATCACCACGCGGATGCCGTCTTTCTGTAGACCCTCAACAAGATTGAATATATTGTTGCAACCTTCTCCGTCTGTAAGCCTCGTGCCTACGATGCCCACAGTACGGCAAGTGTCGAAATTCACTCCTGAGCCTTTGCTGTAATATAATAAAGGTGCGTCGTCGCATTGGGCGAGCTTGCGCGGATAAGCGTTGTTGTTGCTGCAAACTATGTCGATGCCTTCGCGTAGCACAATGTCTATTTGTCGTTCCGCATTGTCGATAACGCTGTTAAAATCCAATGATTCAAGAATTTTGGCTGGAAGGATGTTTGCCTGGGGCAGAAGCTCCTTTTTCTGAAACACCTCCATAGGGCTGCCCGCCCACTTTACAAGCTTACGGGCGGTACTGCTGCCTACACCGGGTATCATGGTAACGGCTACATAGTAAAGGGCATCTTGAGTTAGTTTCATAACTATTTCGGGGCTTTGAAATAGAGTACCACACCTATTATAGTATATATGATGTTAGGAATCCAGACAGCCAACAGAGGCGGAAGCGAACTTCCTTTGGCAAATTCGGTGAACACCTGCATAAACAATATATAGCTGAAACTCAGGGCAAGACCGATACCAAGGTTGATGCCAATTCCTCCTCTAACCTTCTTGCACGAGAGCGTTACGCCTATAAGCGTAAGGATAAAGCAGGCGAAGGGAAACGCTATGCGTTTGTAGCTCTCCACAAGTAGTGCCTCGATATTGTCGCTACCGCGCATACGCTGCTCGTCGATATACTCATGAAGCACGGGGCTTGTAAGTGTCTCAATAAGGTCGAGCCTCTGATTGAAATCTTTGGGAAGGATGGCGAGGGTGGTGTCCATTTTGCGTCCAGACACCACTGAGTCGGTCTCTCCGTTGAAATACCTTATATAATAGTTGTTGATAGTCCATTTGTTTTTGGTGGAATCCCACACGATGTATTCGCTCATGAGTTTCTCTTTGAGGATGTTGCCGTCGAACTTCTCCCACGAGAACTTGTAGCCCACATTCGAGCTTGTAACGTAGTTCTGCATATAGAGAAACGTATTAGGATCTACCTGACGGTGAATATTTTGCGAATGGTTGACGTATGGATTGTGCACATATAGATCCTCAAACTTCATCATAACGTCGGTGGCAGGAGGAATGACATACGCGCTGAGGAAAAACGACAGACCCGCAAGCAGAGCCGCACTCTCGAAATAAGGCACGAGCAAACGGCGGAAGCTCACACCTGCGCTCAGTATGGCTATAATCTCGCTGTTGCCGGCAAGCTTTGAGGTAAAAAATATCACCGAGATAAATATGAACAGGAACATGAACATATTGGCGTAGTAGGGCGCGAAATTGAGGTAATAGTCGAACAGGATAGCCTCAAAAGGTGCTTTCTTCTCAATAAAGTCGTCCAATTTTTCCTGAATATCAAATACTATGATAATAGAAATCAGCAGCACAAGCGCATAAAAGAATGTGCCGAGGAATTTCTTAATTATATAGCGGTCTAATATCTTGAACATTTTTTTCTCTATTAATATAAGGTGTAAAAAAATCAAATTCGCTGCGACATCTGTTTTGCCGCGCCGTCTTTCCAATCTGCGAAAGTGCCGTCGATAATTCTCTCACGGATAATCCTCACAAGGTTGAGGTAGAAGGCGAGATTGTGTATGCTCGCTATCTGTGCGGCAAGACGTTCGTTGGCTGTTACCAAATGACGTAGATAAGCCCTTGTATAATAATGGTCTACAAAAGAAGTTCCATCAGGGTCAAGTTCCGAAAAATCGTATTTCCACTTCTCGTTTTTTATATTGATAGTGCCTTGGAGTGTAAACAGCATACCGTTGCGGGCGTTACGTGTGGGCATTACACAGTCGAACATGTCGATACCACGAGCCACGCCTTCAATGATATTAGCCGGAGTGCCAACTCCCATAAGGTACCGAGGCTTGTCTTTTGGCAGAATGGCGTTTACCACCTCGATCATTTCGTACATCATCTCCACCGGCTCGCCCACCGAAAGGCCGCCGATAGCGTTGCCGGCCATATCCTGCGATGCGATAAACTCCGCCGACTGCTGCCTAAGGTCGCGGTAAACACTTCCCTGAACAATGGGGAAATACGCCTGACCGTGTCCGTAAAGTGGTTCGGTTTCGCGGTAATGCCTTACGCCGCGCCCGAGCCATTGATGAGTAAGTTTCAACGACTTTTCGGCGTACTTGTAGTCGCAAGGATAGGGAGTGCACTCGTCCAAAGCCATCATAAAGTCGCTGCCGATGGTACGCTGAATGTCCACCACGTTTTCGGGTGTGAAGATATGCTTGCTGCCGTCGATATGCGAGCGGAAGGTTGCCCCCTCGGGTGTCAGCTTACGGTTTTCGGCAAGAGAGAACACCTGAAAACCACCGCTGTCGGTAAGTATGGGATTGTCCCAATGAATAAAACGGTGAAGTCCCCCGGCCGCCTTAATCACGTCCATGCCAGGACGGAGATAGAGATGGTAGGTGTTTCCAAGGATGATATGAGCATGGATGTCGTCGTTCAGCTCAGTCTGATGAACGCCCTTCACCGAGCCTACAGTACCAACGGGCATAAAAATGGGCGTAGGCACTTGGCCATGACCAGTGCTGATAACACCAGCCCGGGCTTCGGTACGCGTGTCGCTATGTATAACCTCAAAATTCATGTAATACAATTTCTCGGCTGCAAAGATAATCCATGAAATCGGTTTTGCCACCAAACAAATAGAAAAAAATGCAGTTTTTTTTATTTATATCAATTTTTTATTTTTTCGATAGAAAATGGTTTGTAAATTTGCACAAAATAGACAAACAATAATGTTGGAACAGATAACATCCTTATTTAAGGATATTTATAGTTGGAAATTTTGGCTGATATGCAGTCTGATACTTGTGTGGACTGTGCAGATGTGCTATTACATAGGAGTTTTTGTGCGCATACGCAAAAAGCCGAAAGTGAAAGAGTACCAAAGCCCAGTGCCGGTTTCGGTGATAATCTGCGCCCGCAACGAGGCCGCCAACCTGAGGGAGAAACTTCCCGCCGTGTTGGAACAGGACTATCCCGACTTTGAAGTGATAGTGGTAAACGACGGCAGCACCGACGACACTGCATTGGTGCTGGCAGAGATGAAACAGAAATATCCGCGGCTATACGTTACCGAAGTGCCTTTCGACCGCCATTTCAGCCATGGTAAAAAGCTCGCCATCACCGTGGGCATCAAGGCGGCCAAAAACGAGTGGCTACTGCTCACCGACGCCGACTGCATACCCGTGTCGAAATGGTGGATTAAGACTATGAGCCAGAATTTTACCGACTGCAACGACTTTGTGCTCGGATTCGGCGGATACGAACAGCGCAAAGGATTCCTCAACCGCCTTATACGCTACGACACCGTGTTCATAGCCATGCAGTATTACACCTACACCGAGATAGGAATGCCATACATGGGCGTTGGCAGAAACATGGCTTACAGAAAATCCATCTTCAACCAGTCGCGCGGATTTACCTCGCACAGCCATCTGATGTCGGGCGACGACGATATTTTTGTTAACCAGAATGCCCAAAAAGGACGCATAGTTTGCGAATCTAACCCCGCGTCGTTTACGCTATGCGAGCCTAAGGTAACTTTCAACCAATGGAACAAGCAGAAACAGAGGCATTTTACCGCATCTGAAAAATATAAGCCAAAACACAAGATGATACTCGCCTTGGAGACTATTTCGCGCTCGCTTTTCTACCTCGGCTGCATTGTGCTTTCTTTTTTTAATCCGCTATATTTTATTACGCCAATTTTGTTTTTTACAAGATATTTTGTATTTTTATACGCTGTTTCTAAAGCCTCATCCAAATTCAACTCTAAAGGTGTGGCGGCTTCGGCAGTGCTATTTGACTTTGTGCTACCTTATATAAACATTATACAACTAATCTTAGGAAAAATCCGCAAGGACAGACTCACATGGAAATAGAAAACGACAACACAGTAACCAACACATTCTCGGAGAAGGCAAAAGCCGACTACAAACTCGTGCTCGAGGCGAGAGCGGGCAATCAAAAGGCGTTTGCCGAATTGCTCGCAAAATACCGCGACTCGGTGTACTATATGATTGTAAAGATGGTGCGCAACCCCGACGACGCCGAAGACCTCACTATCGAATCTTTCGGCAAGGCGTTCAAAAACATCAAATCGTATATGCCGTCAAACGCGTTCAGCACATGGCTTTTCAAAATTGCCTCCAACAACACTATCGACTTTCTGCGCAGCAACAAGATGCAGAAAAACAACATCTCGATAGACAAGCCAAGCTCAACCAACGACCGAGAATCTACCAGCTGGGCGGAAAACACCATCGCCGCGCCCATCAAAGATCCCGAGGAGAGCATGATGAAAGAGCAGAAAGAAAAACTCATGCGCCAAGTGGTAAAGCAGCTCCACGACGACTACCGTATCATCACCGAAATGCGGTATTTCGACGAGATGTCGTACACCGAGATTGCCGAAAAGCTCAACCTCCCACTCGGCACGGTAAAGGCGCGTCTTTTCCGCAGCCGCGAACTGCTGTTGAGCATTGTTAAAGACATCAACCTCAACAAAGACAGAGTGTAAGATGGACTGCGGCATTGTGTACAAATACTTTCCCGACCTCACCGACAGGCAGAAACAACAGTTCTCCCTGCTCGGCTCGCTTTATCCTGAGTGGAACGAAAAAATCAATGTGATTTCCCGCGCCGACATCGACCAGCTATACACCCGCCACATTCTCCACTCGCTCGCCATTGCCAAATTCAACCTTATAGACCACAGCCAAAACATCATTGACGTGGGCACAGGCGGAGGTTTCCCCGGAATTCCCCTTGCAATTATGTATCCCGAAAAGCAATTCACACTCATCGATTCCATAGGGAAAAAAATAACCGTGGTGCAGGACATCATCGAAAAAATCGGACTCGCCAACGCCACCGCCATCAAAATCAACAGCAACGACCTCAAAGATAAATTCGACACCATAATTAGCCGCGCCGTAACGGCTTTTCCAAACTTTATAAAACAGACACACAAACTCTTAGAAAAATCCCCAACCTCATCGATAGTCTACCTCAAAGGCGGCGATTTTGAAGAAGAAATTGCCCCCTTCCGCAAGCACATCACGCTGTACAACATTCCAGATGTGTTTAAAGAGGAGTTTTTTGAAACTAAGAAGGTGATAAAGTATATGGTGCAAAACTAATATGAGGATGTAACCCTACCCCTTCCTCATCTTCTCAATCCTCGATTTCAGCGACCTGTATGCTTGGTCGGAGATGCCCATCATATCCATCACTTCGGTTTTGCTTTTACCTAAGTGGTGGAGTATCAAAAAGATATAGGCATTAACGGCAAGTTTTTGATAGGTGGATTCTATCTCGGAGCGGAACGAGGAATTTTCGCTAAGATAATAGGTGGAAAACACTTCGCGTTCGTCTTTGGTCCATTGCGATATGTTGGTGTTTTGCAGCACTTTGTCGTAAAGTTGACGACCAAATGGCACAGATTCTACCCTATTTTTGCGAGTCCGTAATAGCAAAAGCACCAAAAGCACCGCAGCCACCACCGAAACTATTGGCAACAAGAGTTTTAGATAATGGTTGGCACTCTCCAAAACTTCGGTATCGGTTTTATATTCCCTAAAAATACGGCTGAGGTTTTCCATCTGCGTTTGCATATTGCGCTCCTTGATGCGGTAGAGCGAATCTTTTTCAACCGAAATTTGCCGATAAATGGCTGAGGCATTGGCAATTTCGCCGTGTTTTTCTAAAAAAGCAGCATATTCCGACATAATGTCGATATTAGATTCAAACGAATTTGGGCGCAATGCTTTGGCATAACACTCTCTTGCTTTTTCTGCATTATTGCGGCGTAGATATATCATTGTCAAGCCTTTATAAGCGGAGGCGTTGTCGATAATGCCCACCGATTCTAAATAATACTGCTCGGCAATAGAATAATTTTCTTTTTTGAACATTGCGTCGCCAAACGAAGCGTAAACCGATGCCTTGGCACCCATATTAAAATAGTCTATCAAATTGAGGCACACCGACATATATTTTTGCACGCTGTCTTGCATATTCAACTCGTTGTAACACATAGTGATATAGTTGGCGGGATACGCCATACGGTTGTTGTCGCGGAGTTTCTGCCCCGTTTTGTAAGCCTGCATAGCGTAGTTGAGGCACTCCTGAGTATCAAAACAGTCGGCGGCGATAGAGTATCCCGTAGAATAGATGTTGTATTTAAGAATGTCGTCGTCGGTATTTTTAGCCAAATCTTCTGCCATCTTGTTGTAAATCATTGCCGAAGACATATCCGACGAATAGTTTAGCAAAAAAATACTCTTGTAGCAATACGAGTATGCAAGTCGCTTGTTGTCGCCGTTCTGCTTAAAAAAAGCAATCGGAAGGTCAAGTAACTCAGGGTCTTGATAGTCGTAGTTGCGGCAACTGATACGCGAGAGCATATAATTATAAAAAGGAAGTTCGGCAATTGTGTCTTCGGGAGGCTCAATTTGGTAAAAAAACATAGCCGCAAGCGAGTCGCAATCTTCGCTTAATAGCGAATCTGCCGTTTCGAGGCTCAAAAACACCTCGCTTTTTTTGTTGCAGCACTGAAACACCGCTGCAAAGATGGTAAAAAATATTATATATATTTTACATCGCATATTTTTATTCTATTATTCTAAACGCAAATATACGGCGTTGATACGAAAAAAGCAAATTTTTAAATAACTTTATTACAGAAAGTTATAATAATGACACAAGTTTGACACACGGCATTTACACCATTGACACAGCCGTGAAACAGCGTTGCAACCGAAAAAATTTGCTCACCCGGTATTATCATCGTTTCTTTGCATCAGAAAACAAAACGAAATTTTAAAATCGAGAAAAAAGATGAAAAAGGTTGTCGCATTAATAATGATAATGATTCTTGCCGCGCAGGTTTTTGGAGCTGGCGCAAAAAACAGCAAACCACGCGACCTTGTAACAGTGGAGCGCAAGGTAGACAAGTTCGACAGAATCAAGGTTTCGGGTCCTATCGAAGTTATCGTAAAAACAGGCAAGGAGCAGAAGGTGCTGGTAACAACGGATTCAAAATACCTGCACACGATAGAAACCATCACATCGCTCGGCGAACTCGAAGTAAGCATGAAAGGATTGCTTAAATTAAAAAACGTTTCGGAAATTTACAAGGTTGAAATATGGGTAGAGGAGCTTAAGGAGTTGTCAGCGGCTGGCTTGGCAAACGTTACTTTTCCTGAAAAGGTTACAGTATCTGACTTCTCGATAACAACACAAGGCGTTTCCAAAACCGACTTCGCCGACATTGAGGCATCGGGCAAGGTAACAGTAGAGGTAACAGGAGCAAGCCATCTCGACCTCAATGGCAACGTAAGCCGCGCAATAATCGAGGGTTCGGGAGCAGGAAACATAAGCTTCACTGGTAACGCTAACGCCATTTCGCTCGAAATTTCAGGAGCTTGCAAGACGTTTATCACCGCCGAATCCGACAAGATGGACATCGAGGCATCGGGGGCGTGCAAAATCACTCTCTCAGGACACACCGGCGAACTTAGATTAGAGGCTTCGGGCGCAACTTCGGTAAAATCCGAAAAGTTCAAAGCCGACAACCGCTCGGTTAGTTTCTCGGGCGCGGCAAAAATTTCAATTGTAGACTAAATTAATATAATTATAAACATTAAAAACACAAAACGATTATGAAAATCTTATCATTAATGACCGCATTCATATTGTCGGCAACAGTAGCAATGTCGTGCACAGATTCTGACGACATCAAGATTACAGAAACACGCAACGTAGAAAACTTCAACAGAATCAACGTTTCGGCACCTGTAACGGTAATACTCGTCTGCGGAAAAGAGCAGTCGGTAAAGGTTTCGGGCAAGGACCACGCTGTTAGCAAAGTGATTACAGAGGTTGTTGACGGAGAACTCAACATCAAAGTAGACGGACACCGAGTACACATCAACCGTAAAACAACCGTTGAAGTAAACGTAGAAAGCCTGACAGCCATCCGTGCCAGCGGTGCTTGCGCCTTAGAAATGCCAGTTTCGGCAGAATTTGACAATCTGGAACTCAAAATAAGCGGTGCAAGCGACGTGAATATCAGCGAAATAGAAGTTAAAGGACTTTTGAACGCGCAAGTAAGCGGGGCAAGCGACTTGGACATCAAATGCAAGGTTGGCAAGGCAGAGTTCACTGCATCAGGCGCAAGCGACGTTGACATTCCACACATCGAAACCGACGAAATAGAGGTAACTGCCTCTGGTGCAAGCGATATTGATGTCCGAGGCAGAGTAAACAACATCAAGGTTAACGCTTCGGGTGCATCCGAAGTCAACCTCCGCCACCTCAACTTCAACAGCCACGACTTTAACAAATCAGGAGCAAGCGATATTGACCTATAAATCGCACTGTTAACTCAAAAAATTACACACACTCCGCATAATCATCCTTATCTAATATTTCCCAAAATTATATTATAACACATTCTGTATGAAATACTTATTTGCATTAGTACTAACACTGATGTCGCTCTCCGTATGCGCTCAGTCTGCCAAAATCCAAGGCGTAGTAACAGGAAACGACGGTAATCCGATTCCTTTTGTATCGGTTGCCGAAAAAGGCACAACCAACGGAACTATCTCTGACTCAGAGGGAAACTTTATCATCAAGGTTAAACAGCTCCCTGCAACGATATATTTCAGCTGCTTGGGCTTCGTGCCGGAGGAACAGACCATTTCGTCTGCCAACCAAAAAATCACAATCATCCTCGAAGAGGAGACCACACAGCTTGCAGAAGTCAATGTAACAGCCAAATACGGTCGCTCACGCACCGACAATGTGATTATCGGCGTTGAAAACATCCAAATGAGTGAAATGGCAAAAGTGCCGGCTCTGATGGGCGAACGCGACGTAATAAAATCAATACAACTGCTGCCCGGCATCAAGAGCGAAGGCGACGGATCGTGCGGTTTTCAGGTTCGCGGAGGCACAGCTGCTCAGAACCTTATCCTCATCGACAACGCTCCTATCTACAACGCAGGACACCTGATGGGCGTGTTCTCAACATTCAACGACGAGGCTCTCACCAACGCTTCATTATATAAAGGTGCTATTCCGGCACAGTTTGGCGACGCGTCGTCGTCGGTGTTCGACATCAAGACCAGAAGCGGCAATATGGAAAACTTCGGTCTCAACGCTTCTATCGGTCTGCTCTCGTCCAAATTTTCGTTCGACGGCCCGATTGTTAAAGACAAGGCTTCGTTTTTCTTGGCAGCCCGCCGCACTTATTTTGAAATTTTCTTTAAACCCACCGAAAAATACGGCGACAAAGTGTTGAATTTCTACGATGTTAACTCAAAAATCACTATCAAACCCAACAAGAACGGTACTTTGAACCTCATGTTTTTCCGTGGACGCGACAACATGGAGATGGACAACCACATAGCCGAAATCCACTGGGGCAACACCGCCGCAGCAGTTGACTACAAGCACAATTTCGGAAGGACATTCAGCGCCAAGACTTCGGCAGTGTACAGCAATTACGACTTTACAGAATCGATGGAAGTGCTGAAAGTTAAGGAATGTTTCGACGGATACCTCAAGCACCAGATTCTCAGAGAGGACATCTACTTTACACCGTCGGAATATCAGAAAATCAGCCTCGGTTTCCAGTTCGACCACATCAGCCTCAAATCAGGCGAGATGAAACTCTCTAACGGTCAAGATTTGAAAGAGTTTCGCGATGGCGACGAGCTTTCGTTCTGGGCTGGCGAAGACATCAAAACCAATTTCGGACTTGAACTATCGCTTGGAGCTCGCGGCGTGATTTTCAACGCATTAGGCGGAAATCCATACTACAATCTCGATGCCGACGGCGCAATTTCTGACACTTTGTTCTACGGCAAAGGCAAATTGGTAAAACGTTTCTTCGGTATCGAGCCGCGTTTCAGCATGAAATACGAACTCACCGACCACCAGAGCCTCAAAGCCGGATACTGCCGCACATCGCAGCACGTTCAGAACATCCTCAACAACGGTATGTCGTCGCCGATTGGACGCTCGGTAATGTCGAGCAACATCATCAAACCGCAGATTGCCGACCAGATAAGCGTAGGCTATATGGCTGAAACTAAGGACAAAAAATATGAGTTCTCAATTGAGGCGTACTACAAAAAAATCGACAATGTTTACGACTACAAAGACGGCAAAAACCTCGTTACCGAAATCGAAATGGAACGTCTGCTCTCTCGTGGCGAAGGCAGGGCTTACGGCGTGGAGTTCTACACGAAGAAAAACATCGGCGACTTTACTGGATGGCTCTCGTACACACTATCCTGGTCGGAAAACAAAGTGGACGGCATCAACAACAACGACTGGTACACAGCATCTAACGACCGCCGTCACGACATCTCAATTGTAGGAATGTACCGACTCAACCACAAATGGGACATCTCGGCAACCTGGGTATACACATCAGGTCAGGCTCTTACTGCTCCGAGCGCAAAATACGAGCTCGACGAGTTTACTCACTACTATTTCAACGAGCGCAACGGCTACCGCGCACCAGCTTACCACCGCTTAGACGTAGGCGTAAACAACACCAAAGAGCGTCCCCGTTACACAAGAATCTGGTCGTTCGGCGTTTACAACCTCTACAACCATTACAATCCTTACGTGATTACTTTTGAAAACGACGACACCAAGGCAACCGGAACTAAAACTGTTCAGACTTCGCTCTTCGGCCTCATCCCGTCGGTAACATACACTATAAAGTTCTAATTAATAATTGAAAGATTTCTGCCGTAAGCACAAAAAAACTAAAAAACAAAGCACCATGAAAAAAATCATCATAATATCAGCATTAGCAATAGCAAGCACACTTTTTTCTTGCACCAAAGAAATCGAACTCGACTACAACGACATAGAAGCAATTCCCATAATTGAGGGACATCTCAACCCCGACAACGCCGAGGTAATAATCACCAAAACCCGCAACATGGACGATTCCACTAAGACTCCCGGCATTAGGGTAGACGATGTAAGGATAATTCTTCCCGACGGCAGCGAGCAAGTGCTTGATTTTCAGAACGACGGCGTTTACCGTAACAACAACAAGATAGACATCTCCACCGGCGAAACATACCGTCTGAAAGTTACCATCGACGGCGTGGAATACACAGGAGAATCCACCTTGGAGGAAAAAATCGAAATCACCGAGCCAGAATTTGTTTGGGCAAACCTCATGGACTGGATGCAGGTTTTGGAATTTGAAACCACCAACGTTCCCGACGGCAAGCAGGTGTACGGATGGGCAAGAATCCACCGCAACGGCAAGATTTACTTCTCCGACGCCGGCAGCTGCAAAGGCAACTCGCCCTTCGACATCGGTCTCTACTACGACTCCGACATGGAAAACGACGACGAGATGATTCTCCACGATGGCGACCTTCTAAAATTGGAGTTCCGCACAATCGACGAGTCTGTTTTCACCTACCTCTACGAATACAACAGCACAAAAGTAAATCCAAAACAGTTTTTTAAACCGTCGGTAGAAGGCAATGTATGCTTAGGTTTCTTCGCAGTGTACGACCGTGTAATATTTGAAACCACCTACGTAAAAACCAAACACGAGTGATAGTTAATAGTTTATAGTTTAAGTGATTAGAAAAAACCCGGGGAAAGAATGAGCATTCCTCGGGTTTGTGCATATCTGGATTAAGATTAGTCTATTTTCCTGAAAAAACAAAACTCTCTAACGTGCAAATCGATTTTTCTTTTTGGGAAGAGGAGAATACGAAATAGAGCGCGTGTTTTCCTGAAATATTAGCCAAGTCAGGCAAATAAACCGACAATTGCGTCTTGGATTTAGGCATTTCGGGAGTAATTGCAATACTGCCGAGCAAACGTCCGCCGCCGTTTGACCAAGGACGATCGAGAAGAATATCAATATTGCCATCAATGCCTTCGGGTATTAGGTTGATGTGAATTGCGAGATCTTTCAAGCCTTTGGTCTTGTCAAAGTTAAAATACTTGTAGCCCACAATCGAACTGTCGGTGTTGTCTACAACGGGATTGATATTGTTTTCGTATGCGTAAGGGGCAGAAAGCTTGCTGTCGGTGCCGTAAGCCGATGCGATATGCGAACCGTAGAATGTGTTGTTCGGCCAGTTATGCTCACAGGTCTTATATCCGGTGTACCAGCAAGCAATTCCGGCGGGATGCCATTGCAACGGATTAAGACCCTCTGTTTCAAAGCCTTCCGAAGTATATTCGCCTTCTGATATTTCAACCTTTCCACCTTTACCTTCTTCCACTTTTACAGTTATGGGAGCAACCATAGCCTGACGCGCATACTCGTCTAAGCCGGTCTGACGGTGATAGAATACCCACCACTTGCCATTGATTTCGCAAATGCTTCCGTGAGTGTTGCCGTCAACAGTGGCAGAGGCAAACACCTTTCCGTCAGGGCTTTTCTCTCGTCCACGACCGTCGATAATTGTGCCACCGTATGTCCAAGGTCCAAGCGGACTGTCGCCGTAGGCGTATGCCAAAGTGTAGTTAGAAACTGGCAGACCAAACTCGCCGTCTTTGGTAAAACGGCTGTAAATAAATACGTATTTATCTTTGATTTTGCGAATCGACGAGGCTTCAAAAAAGCTGAAAATTCCGTCATCGTATCTGCCTGAAATCATATTCTCAACCACTTTGGTACCTTTTTTTACGGTAGCCATGGTCTCGGGGTCGAGTTCGGCGGCATACGAATGTTCAAAACCCCAGTAGCCGTACACTTTGCCGTCGTCATCAACAAACACGGCGGGGTCAAACGCCAATACGCCGTCGGCTTTGTTGGGGTCTTTCTTGTCCCAGTTGCACACCTCAAACGGACCGTCGGGACGTTTACTCTTGGCTATCATACCGTTACGTCCGCCAGCTTGATTATTGGGATAAAGGTAATAGGTTTTAGAGCCGTCTTTTTCGGTTTTAACAGCCACATCAGGAGCGAATAAGATGTCAGCAGCCTGCTGAGCCTCACCTTTGCCGTTTTTGTCAACCTTGAAAATCACGCCGTCGAGACGCCAGTCTTTAAGATTGTCAACAGGGGCAGACCATACCACTTGATCGCGGCCACAATAGTTGGTGATCTCAATGTCGTGCGAACCATACAGATACACACGGTATTTGCCCGGATTGTCGGGGTCTTCAAAAACGTAAGGCTCGCCATCGGGAATATGCTCCCAAAGTGGCATGAACGGATTGCCCAACGACTCGAAAGTCAACGGATTTGACTGTACCTGTGGAGGTTGCGGTTGGCTGCACGACGAAACCATCACCGCCCCACACAACGCCACCAAAGGAATTGATAATGAATTGATTATGTTTTTCATTGTGATATTAAATAATGCGTTTTTTTCCAAAAAATTGTTTCAATAATGCGGCGCACTCGTTTTCCAAAACTCCTCCAGTAATCTGCGTCTTAGGGTGAAGGATATTAACCCCATCATTCAAGGCGTTTTGAAAGATTGAATAACCCTTTTTTGGGTCTTTTGCGCCATAGACTATGCGCGAAACCTGACTCCACGCCAACGCTCCCGCGCACATCAGACACGGTTCCAAGGTAACGTAGAGAGTAGCGTCGGTAAGATACTTGCCGCCGCTGTTGGTCGCCGCCGCTGTGATAGCCTGCATTTCGGCATGAGCTGTAACGTCGTTGAGATGTTCGGTGTAGTTGTAGGCACGCGCAACCACACGTCCGTTTGCCACAACTACCGCGCCCACAGGCACTTCGTCTTGCTCATAGGCAATCAAAGCCTGCTCTAACGCTGCCCGCATAAACCGCTCGTCGTCAGTTGGTTGTTCCATGGATGACATTATTTCACCTCCACGGAAAGCCCTGTGTCGGCCTGACCAAGACGGTTGTTGTACTGGTAGCTGAAATACCCAGGTAGCTGATATTTGCCTGCCGATAATTTGTTATCGGTGGTAACGGTGAATTTCAGCACAATGCTGCTGCGCTCGATAGGCAGTTTGTACCACTGGTAAAGCACTTTGCCGTTCTCAAAATAAAAATTGGCGTTGTCCGACCAGTCGGAAATCTCTTTGACAGTAAAACCCGAAGGCAGTTTCATCTGGTACTGTGCAAAACACGAAAGGTCTAATTTTGAGATATTTACCGTAACGGTAAATGATTCTCCGGCTTTGACACTCTCTACTGTTGATACCGATGCTGTGGGCGACTGAGCGTTAGCCGAAAATGCCGCCGTAAGCAGAAATGCAAATACGATTAATATTTTTTTCATCTTTTTATGTTTTTTGAGGTTTTAAAGATATTACAAAAATGGATAATAAATGGGATTATTTATAAAAATTTTTCACAAAACCGAAAGTATCGCCTTTTTTGCATATAAGTCCGTGCCAAAACGCCTTCAAAAATCCCATTCCGTATGCGGTAAGTTGCACATATACAGCCACAACGGAGAGCAATCCTACTTTTACACCGTTTTTGCTGCACGAATCCACAAAAACTATCAGCGCAAACAGAATTAATGGTGAAACACATATCAACGGTGCTGTTATATTCTTTAATATAAGCGCAGTAACTATCGCCGCTAAGATGCAGAAAATATTTCCCAACAAAAAAAGCGAAGGAAATGTGTGTATCAGTTTTAAAGAGTTTTTATGCCTGAGTTTTAGATTAATACGCGCACAGCCAGAGTTGAATATCTGACGGAAGAATTTTTTAAAATCAGTCCTGCGTTTGTGATAAACAAAGCCGTCTTTGATTAATTTGGTAGCAAATCCGTATTCTAAAATCCTGAGCGTCAAATCAATATCCTCGCCGAAACGCATATCCGAAAACCCCCCGGTAGTGTCAAAAACCTTGCGCGAAAACCCCATATTGAAACTTCTCGGGTGAAATTTTCCAGCCTTTTCGCTCGCGCCACGTATGCCGCCGGTTGAGAGTATCGAAGTCATGGCGTAGCTTATCGCCTTTTGCACAGGGGTGAATGTTGGCAATGCTGCATCAGGACCGCCAAATGCGTCAACATACTCTTTGTCAAGACTTTCGGTAACTGTTTTGATATAATATGGAGGAATAATGCAGTCGCTGTCGAAAAAAATGATGTAGTTGCCGTTACTACGTTCCGCGCCAAAATTACGTGTTAGTCCGGGACCAGTGTTCTGTTTAAAAAAATATTTGACATCAAGCCTATTCGCATATTTTTCTACAATATCTTTCGACGGTTTGTCGCTGCCGTCTTCCACAATTACCACCTCGAAATTTTTTATAGTCTGGTGTGCAAGGCTTTCCAAAAGTTCGTCAATTTCATCTGGACGGTTATACAATGGAATTACTATGCTGAATCTTGTTTTATCCATTATCCTAAAATTTTACTGTTACAATAATTAATTATATCATCAACGCTTTCGGGCATAAACCACACCAAATCTTTGTCGCCGTTGAACCACGAAATCTGTTTTCGGGCATACCGGCGGGTGTTGCGCTTGATAAGTTCAATGGCTGTTTCGAGGGTTGTCTTATTGTCAAAATAGTCGAACAACTCTCTGTAACCCACAGTGTTGAGCGAGTTCAAACTGCGCAGCGGATACAATCTCCGCGCCTCGTCCACAAGCCCCTCTCCTATCATCTTGTCAACACGCTGGTTTATACGCTGATGCAGTATTTCTCTTGGAAGGTTCAGACCCAACTTAATTATCTTGAAACTCCGCTCTTTTTTGTTGCCGGTGCGGAACGTGGAATACGGTTTACCCGTCTGGATGCTCACTTCCAACGCCTTGATAATGCGTTTGTGGTTGTTGAGGTCGCATATTTTGTAATAATCGGGGTCGAGAAGCAAAAGTTTTTGGCGCAACGGCTCAATACCCTCTTTTTCAAACTGTTGCCAAAGGTTGTTGCGGATCTCAATATCTGGATCGGGAATCAGGTCGATACCGTTGCAGACAGCGTCCACATACATCATAGAGCCTCCGCACATTACCACGGTGTCGTATCTCTCAAACAGGTTCTTTTCGAGAAGGTCAATCACCTCGGTTTCGTACATAAAGGCGTTGTAATAATCTTTTACAGAGCGAGTCTGCACCATATGATGCGTTACCTTGGCAAGCGTCTCATCGTCGGGCACGGCCGTACCAATGCGCATCTCCCTGAAAATCTGACGGCTGTCGGCAGAAATTATCTCGGTGGAATAATATTGCGCTAATTTCACCGCCAAATCGGTCTTTCCACTCGCCGTAGGGCCTGTTATAATGATAAGGGTTTTCATGCTGATAATCAAAATATTGTCCTAATCGCGGTTGCGCTTTCTGACATCCACCAAGCGGTTTTTGGGTTTGCCACGGGTAATGTCGGGTTCAGGTAGCGAAACGTCGTTCTTATTGCCAAGTCGCTGAGCTCTTGTGTATTGCTTAGCCACAAATTCAGTGTAGTAGGTTTTCACCATACAGGTAAACGGCAAGGCGGCAAGCAGTCCCAAGAAACCGAGCAGTTTGCCCCAAATCGAAAGCGAAAGTAGTATCATAGCGGGATTAAGTCCAGTGTTTTTGCCCATTATTCTTGGCGTAATTATCAGGTCTTGAAGTATTTGCACTACCACAAACACAGCGGCTGTCATGGCTATCACGCCCCACACCGACGAACCGGTTTCCAACGAGCGGATAATGGCAAGGCAGAGAGCGGGCAAAAATCCGAGTATCTGCATATAAGGTATCAGGTTGAGAAAACCGATAAGAAATCCGAGCATAAGACCCATAGGCAATCCTATCACCGAAAAGCCTGTACAATAAAGCACTGTTACAATGCCTACTACGCACAACTGTCCTCGAAAATAACGGTGCATTTCGATTTCAAACCTTGCCGCAAACTTAAATACAGGTCCGCGATAACGGTGCGGAATCAAACGATGCCAACCCTGTTTAAGATTGTCGTAATCTATCATTATAAATATAAGGTACAGAATCACTATGGCGAAGCCGAGCGCACTGGCTATAACATTGAACGTTTTTGAAAAAAACGCCTGAATCTCAGGAACTATCAGCGCAACAAGCTTTTCCGCCGCCGATGTTATACTGTCAGAATCAAATATGTCGTCGAGATTAACATTGTCGGAAAAACGGCTCAGGAAATCCGACACAAACTCCGGTAACATTCCTAACTCGTTCTGCCAATTGTTCTGAATGGCTGTGTCCTTTATAAGCTGGTAAAGATGAACGCTTTCGTCGTAAATCAACGGCGTAAAAATCAGCACCAAGGCTGTTAACAATCCCACCACAGAAATCAATGTTACCGCCACCGAAACAGCGCGGCTTTTGAAAAAACGTTGGAAAAAACGCACCACAGGATTAAGCACGTAGGCAAACAGAAATGCTACGGCAAATGGCAAAAGCACGTTGCGGAGGTAGTAAACCAAGAAAATAACAGATGCCGCTATGGCAAACTTGATGATTTTTGCTACCGCCCCTGAAAACGTTATTTTATTACTGTCGTCCATTTGTCTAATCTACAGAGTTTTAAGAAATTCTATTGTATCCACGCCGTCGGCAAAATCAAATAACGAAGGATGCTGCGACTGCCCCAATGGAACTGTCATAACACCCTGAATATCAACTTTCGACACCACACATTGAAGGTTATCTGAATTTTGTGATAGATAACTGCCGAGTTGCTGCAAACTTTGATACTCCTCACAAAACAGCACTGCCACCGGCGACGACAGCGAACAGTCATCCTTAAGAATCAGAAAGCCATTGTCCAAAAATTTTTCGCCGCCCATAAGGTAAACGGCCTTGTTGTAGGTGTAGTTGTCGCTGTACTTCGCATTGGAAATCACAGAGTTTTTGAAAAAGATATTTTTGAAAAACACATCGTAATTGTATCCCTGAGGCACAAAGATTTTTGAAACGCTCCGGCAGCCGAGTCCGTAATATGCAAACACATCCTCGGCAAGCAGCCTGTAATCCTTCTCGCTCTCGCTGCCCGAAAGCACAGCCACCGAACTGCGGTTACGACGTATTATATGTGGATATTTGGCAAAATAATAATCAAAATACCGCCCCGAATTATTGCTACCTGTGGCTATAATTGCGTCAAAATCAATACGTTGTTCATCTTCTACCTCTATTCGCGCACTAATATCGGGTGCAAGATTGTTCAAAATTTCCAACACTGTCATCGGAAGCACCTTGTCCTTCGACGATGGCTTTAACACGAGACGAAACCCTGCCGAAAGCACGCAAAAAATATCGTGAAAGCATACAAGTGGAATATTTCCCGCAGCTATTATCTTAACTTTCTTGTCGGAAAGAGGCACGCTGTCGAGAGAGTATTTTTTTGAAAATGCCATTACCGAATCTTCTTGTAGCATCTCGGCAAGCGATAGAAACTGCATTTTCACAAAATCGGACGAAAACCATCCGTTTGCGCCCATAGCCGGAATCACAGCATCGTTCAAAGCCGAAACGTAGGTGTCGAAACCGCAATCAGAGCCGTTTGCCGCCGACTTAAATATTTGTCCTAATGTTATAAATGTGTCTGAATACATTGCTTAACAAAAAAATAGTAAGCTAAATTTTCACTATTATATAAGGTGTAAAAATAAACATAAATTCGTAAAAAGAAAACAAAAAAGCAAAAAGAGTAGATTTAACAATTTTTAACAAAACAACGGATTACAAAATACAACTTCTATCGTATAAAAGGAAGAGCGCGTAGGCGAAAATCATTTTCAATTATGTTGCTTATAAACTGAGTTACAAACAATTTAAACGTTACTACAATGGAACCAAAGAACAATGAGCAACTTACGGAGTTGACAGAACAAGAGTTGTTGGAAACAGACGGTGGCTTTTTGAAATTAGGCTCTATTATCATCGTTGTAAAGCGTGGTGGTGGCTCCGGACCGGGTAAAGGCGGTGGCGGAGGTCCTAAATTCTAAGGCGTTTCCAACAGAACGCATTAAATCGTATTTGTAATAAAGAGGAGCGGTAGCGTATAGTTGTCGCTCCTGTTTTTTGCATATCCCCTAATGCAAATCATACAGTTACAATTAAAAAACATACAAGAGAAATTGAATATTGCAACAAACATTAGCAAAATGATTAAGGCAATACTATCCATATTATCCATTATAACATTAGCTATAACCACTCAGGCTCAATCACTTACATTGCCAGCCTGTGTTGACTATGCCATTGCTCATAATCTCGAACTCACTGCCGAGAGCCTAAATATCGAGGAGGCAGAGGTGAACCTACGAGCCGAACGGCACACTTTTCTTCCTACTGCTGTGGCAACTGTAAACAACGGAATATCAAGTGGTTTTCAGCAGACTTTTAACGAAACTATGTCGGGCGAATACAGCAGCGTAAAAAGTTACACCAACAGTGCTACCTTGGACGTGAGCGTAACTCTTTGGAACGCCGGAGCAAGGCGCACACTTATCAAACACCGCCAGTTGCTAAAATCTGCCGCCGAACAAAGCCGCCTTTACCGCGAAATTGAGGTAAAAACCAATGTGATAGAAAAATTCTTTGCCCTCGCTATGGCTCAGAAACGTCTTGAAATAGCAGTAGAAAACTGCGCTATGCAGGATTCAAACCTTACAATCGCCCAAAAACTTTTCAACCTTGGTCACCGTTCGCAGCGCGACGTTATGGATGCTCGCACCAACCTTGCACAAGACATTATGCAACGCACCAACGAAGAAAACAATGTGGTTATCAACGAATTGCAACTGCGCATTGCTATCAACAGCCACGATTCGGTGGCTATCGAGGTAGGCGATGTGGAAACTGAAAGGGAAATTCCTCCGTTTGATGATTTTTATGCCAAAGCGTTGGAAATCAACCCATCTGTGGCTATGTACAAAACGCAGATAGAGGCTGCCGCAATTCAGAAGGAATATTACAAACGTCTGCAATATCCGTCGCTAACGCTTAATTATGAGGCAGGTACGCAGGGACAGAAATTCTTTCACGAACAAAATAAGGATTTCGGCAAGCAATGGAAGGATAATTCGTACCAAACTATATATCTTTCGCTCAAAGTACCGATTTTCAGCCAGTTGTCAAACAAAGACAACATTGCCAAAAGCGAAATAGAAATTCGCCGTAGCCGCAACAATCTTGAACAAAAACTCCTTGCCCTATCTGGCGAGATGCGCAATGTGTGGCTCGGAGTGGTGCAGAGCCGAAACACCGCCGATTTGGCAGCGCAAACCGCCGAACTTGCCCGTCAGCAGTACGAATTTGCACAAAAAGATTTCAAACTTGGAAATATTGCCAGTTACGAATTGTATGTATATAAAAACAAATTTGTATCTTCGCAGTTGCAAGCCGTGAGTGCAGAATACGAGTTTCTCTACCGTCTTGCAGTATTAAAACTATTTACAGAACAATAATGCAACTACCCG
>JAFYFR010000044.1 GCA_017543645.1 Bacteroidales bacterium | reverse complement strand
TCTAACAAGAGATGAAGCTCTGCGTATGGCAGAGGATATGGGATTAGACCTTGTTGAAATCTCGCCCGACGCCAACCCGCCGGTGTGCAAAATTATTGACTATCAGAAATTTCTGTATCAGTTGAAACGTAAACTCAAAGAACAGAAAGCCAAGACAGCCAAAACACAGGTTAAAGAGATTCGTTTCGGGCCTCAAACCGACGACCATGATTTTGAGTTTAAACTCAATCATGCCAAGAAGTTCCTCAGCGACGGCGACAAGGTACGCGCATACGTATTTTTCAAAGGACGTCAGATATTGTTCCAAGAGCAGGGCAAGATAATGCTTCTGAAATTTGCCGACCAACTTGAAGATTACGGCAAAGTAGACCAGATGCCCTTCCTCGAAGGCAAAAAGATGACGATACTGATATCTCCCGTTAAAAAGAAATAAGAATAACCGTGCGTAATACACTTTAAAAGTATACTAAAATGCCAAAAACAAAAACCAACTGCGCTGCAAAAAAGCGCTTTAAACTTACTGCGTCGGGCATGATTAAGAGAAAACATGCCTATCATAGCCACATCCTTACCAAAAAGTCGACAAAGAGAAAACACAATCTCGTTAAGTTCGCCTTGGTAGAGGGCGCAAATGAAAGAGCAGTAAAAGAGCTTCTCGTGATGAGATAGTATTGGAGAAATTCTCTGGTTTTATTAATTAATTAAGTTTAACCCGGACTGCGGGCTGTTAAGAGCAGAACGTTAAAAATCAAACACAACTGCCGCCCCTGTCCAAAAAAAGTTTTAAATTATGCCAAGATCAGTCAATGTAGTTGCTTCGCGCAACAGAAGGAAAAAAATCCTTAAACTTACCCGTGGTTATTTCGGTGCTCGTTCAAACGTTTGGACCGTTGCCAAAAACACCTACGAAAAAGGCCTCTTGCACGCCTATGTAAACCGCAAGAAGAAAAAACGTAATTTCCGCGCTCTGTGGATCGCCCGTATCAACGCAGCAGTAAGAGGCTACAACATGTCTTATTCCGAATTTATCGGTAAGATTGCCAAGAAAGACATCAAATTGAACCGCAAGGTTCTTGCCGATTTAGCGATGAACAATCCTAACGCTTTCGAAGCTGTTGTTAACTCTGTTAAGTAGTTGATAATTATTGTTTTAACTATTTTTTAATAACTAAGTTGTTTTACGTACGGTTTTTTTTAGATATTAAGATTGTTTAATAATGGGTTTGTCGCTGAAAGCAATTTTTCGACGACAGCCTAATTTTGTTTTAATACAGACCTAAATAATAATAAATCATGAAGATAGCAATCATAGGCTATGGCAAGATGGGACATGTTATCGAGCAGATAGCCAAACAACGTGGCAACGAGGTGGTTCTTATCCTCGACGCCCTCATAAATCCTCAAGACTTTACAGCTGAAAATTTGCGCAAGGCCGATGTAGCAATAGAGTTTACACGTCCCGACGCGGCTTTCGACAATTATATTAAGTGTTTCAACGCAGGTATTCCAGTGGTTTCAGGCACCACCGGATGGCTTGAAAAACTTCCCGAAGTTCAGCGCATTTGCAAGGAGGAAGGCAAGACATTCTTCTACTCGTCAAACTACGCAATCGGTGTTAACATCTTCTTCCGTGTCAATAAGTTTCTTGCTAAACTCATGAACCACTATTCTGATTTTGACATCAGTATGCAGGAAATCCACCACATACACAAACTCGACAAGCCGAGTGGCACAGCCATTACCATTGCTGAGGGTATTCTCGAAAACGTTGAGCGCAAAGATAGCTGGACTTTGGACAGCAAACCCACCGACAAACAGATATATATTGACGTTGTTCGCGAGGGCGAAGTGCCTGGTACTCACACTGTCAACTACACTTCTCCCATAGAGGATATTACTATCACACACACCTCGCACAACCGCAACGGACTCGCACTTGGAGCAGTTCTCGCTGCCGAATTTTTGGTTGGCAAACCGTCGGGATTTTACACAATGGACGATTTAATGCAATTCTAATTAATTGAGTACAAGATGAATACAGAAATCAAACCGCAAAAAAAAACAAGAAAACCAATGAACCCGTGGATTAAATTTGCGATTTACGCGGTGATATATCTATTTTTTGTAATTTGGCTGCAAAACTGGTGGCTGCTGTTAGGTTTGCCCATCATTTTTGATTTCTGTATTACTCAAAAAGTGAATTGGACTTTTTGGAAAAAACGCGGTGTTGAGAAGCAGACGAAACTTGTAGAATGGGTTAACGCTCTGATATTTGCAGTGGTAGCTGCTACTATTATCCGTGTGTTTTTCATTGAGGCATTCACTATTCCTACCTCTTCAATGGAAAAGTCGCTGCTTGTAGGCGACTACTTGTTTGTGAGCAAGTTCCACTACGGCCCTAAGATGCCTAACACTCCGCTATCTGTGCCTTTTGTGCATCATACAATGCCTTTTACCAAGAACTCCCGGTCGTTTGTGGAGTGGATTAAATGGCCCTACCACCGTCTGGCTGGCTTGACCACAATTAAAAATAATGATGTTGTGGTGTTCAATTTTCCCGAGGGCGATACTGTGTGCCTCAACTCTCAGGCTACCAGTTACTATTCGCTATGTAGGGAGTTTGGGCGCGAGTCTGTTGTCAACGACCGTGTGGTCGACAATAACGGAAATGTGCACACAGGATATTTCGGAGATATTATCTACCGTCCTGTCGACAAGCGCGAAAACTATATCAAACGCTGTATAGGTATAGCGGGCGACAGTCTTCAAATTATTGACGGTCAAGCTTATATCAATGGCAAGCCTCAAGAGGATATAGGAGAACGCCAATATAAATATGTGATAGTTACCGATGGCACCCCCATCAATCCGTTGGTTTTAGAGGAGATGGAAATTTCGCAGGAAGATCTCGAGGTAGCGCACCGTTTTTCAAAAGACCTGTTCAGCTTTTTCCCCGAGCTTTCACAAGTTAATCCGCAGAACATCTTGGTGTTACCGTTGAAACAGGAAAATGTCGAGCGTGTTAAGGCTATCAATTGCGTTAAGATGGTTGAACGCATTATCCGTCCCAAAAATTTTAGGGAAAGCTATATTTTCCCCCACAATATCAATTATCGTTGGAACGAGGACAATTTCGGTCCTCTGTACATACCCAAGGCCGGTGCTACAGTTTCGCTGGATACCATCACTTTGCCTCTCTACCGCCGTGTTATCGAAACTTACGAAGGCAATTCTCTTGCTGTACATGATGGAATTATTTACATAAACGACAGCATTGCAGATAGTTATACATTCAAAATGAACTACTACTTTATGATGGGCGACAGCCGTCATAATTCTGCCGACTCTCGTTTCTGGGGCTTTGTTCCTGAGGATCATGTAGTTGGCAAAGCTCTGTTTATATGGTGGTCTACCGATAAAGACAAGTCGTTCCCATCGTCGATACGCTGGAGCAGGGTTTTCAAGGGTATTAAATAATTTCTGTCTTGAAATCTTTTTTGTATTATTGGATTTTACCATTTGTTGTTGCAATTATCTGTGCAGCTGCTATTTGTTCGTTTGTAAATAGTCGTTTGTTTACTTTGGGCAACGAGGCTATGTATCCTTCTGCCTCGTCGGGCGATATTGTTTACACCAAAAAGGCGGAGAATATCAAAGTTGGTGATTTTCTGCTGATAGACAATCCTTTGGATAAGAAGCACAGTGTTCCGCGGAAGTCGTTGCAACGTTGTGTGGCTCTGTCCGGCGATAAGATTCAGATTTTTAGCAAACGTTTATATATTAACGATGTATTACAAAATTCGGATTATTGTTCCTTCGATACCAAGATACTTTTGTTGAATGATGGCGAACTTGATGCCGCCCACAAGCTGTATAAACTGTTTCCCGATGACGGCGAGTTGGTAAATACGGTTTTGGTTGTTCCCGAAAAGTTGCGCCAGAGAATAGTTTCCGACTCTGTCCTGCATCATGTCGATATTTCTGTTGTTCCACCGTATATGGCTGATAGAAAGTTGTTTCCGTATTCACGTTATTTTAATTGGAACAAAGATTTCTACGGTCCTGTAGTAGTGCCAGCCAAGGGAATGAAAATCAAGTTGGATGTAGCTAACTATGTGTTTTACAAATATATATTCGACAATAGCGAGAAATGCGATGTGCAATACCATGACGGACAGTTTATTGTGGACGGCAAACCTGCGCAGACATACACCTTCCGCCACAACTACTATTTTTTGCTCAACGATTACCGCGACGACCCTTCCGATTCACGCACCTTTGGTCCTGTGTGTGAGGATGATATAAGAGCCAAAGCCACCACGTTTGTTTTAAGGCATAATGATGGAAAAAAAGAGTTTTTTGTGCCGGTGGATTAAAATAATTGTCTTATGTTATATATTTGGAAAATTTTTTGTATATTTACCTATGAAACCAATATGTTTTTTTAAAATATCAACTTATTAAAAATAAATCAGTTATGTCATCGTATAACCTTTATTGCGGCAAGACATCCATAACGGTAGGCGGCAACGGCACAGATTCGGAATTTGCCCAAAAAGAAAAAATAGATTATTACGACACTTTGATGAAAGACTGTTTGGACGGTAAATTCCCCGGCTGCGATTTTTTCATTGCTGGCGATGGCGACGAGCTTCTCTCGATGTTGAAAAAACAGTTCACATATATTGAGTCGGCAGGCGGATATGTTCTCAACAATGTGGGACAGAGCCTTGTGATATTCCGCAACGGACTTTGGGATTTGCCCAAGGGCAAGGTTGAGGAGGGCGAGTCGGTGGAGGAAGCCGCCGTGCGCGAGGTAATGGAGGAGACAGGAATAACACGTCCCGAAATAGTAAGGAAACTAACACAGACATACCATTTTTACCGTTGGAAAGATAGTCCGCAGATCTTTATGAAGTGCACATACTGGTTTTTGATGGAATACAAGGGCAACGGCAAGACCAATCCTCAGACCGAGGAGGGTATCACCACAGCCATGTGGGCCGACGATGGAATGATTGACGAAATGATTGCACGTACGCACCGCAACTTGCACGTATTGTTTCAATTTAAAAAAGACGGAAGAATATGAAAAAGATAATTTTAGCATTTTTGGTGATTGCGGCTGCGGTTTTCAATACGGCTTGCAACGCGCCAAACAGCGGATATGCCAACGACAGTAACGACAGCGTTATCAAAGCTGACAAAATTATCAAGTGGCTCAAATCCGGCAAGAACGTCGTGCTGAAAAATAAGACTATCGTCGGCAACCTCGATTTTACCAAGGCGTATCCTGTAAACAAGAACATCCAAGTCTCGTCGGCATACGTCAATACCGAAATCAATTTTATCAACTGCGTATTTCAGGACAGCGTTTCATCGTTTGGTCAAGATGCTGGCGGACTTAACTTTGTAACGATTTTTGAGCGGAATGTCTGTTTCCTCAACTGCGAGTTTTCCAAAGGTGTAAATTTCAGGCAGAGTGATTTCCGTGGACGCGCCAATTTCGACCAGTGCCAGTTCAGAGGCAGTGTGTCGTTCGACGGAACTAATTTCCGCACAGGCACTTCGTTCTGTTCGTCAAACTTTCACGACGAGGTTTCGTTTGTGAGCACGGTGTTCAACGGCAGGACAAATTTCTTGAAGACTTTTTTCCGTGAGACCCTCATTTGCCAGCTGGCACGTTTCAACGACTACACAATGTTTGCCGATTCGTATTTCTACGGATATACCGAATTTTCAAAGATTTACGCTTCTTGCACTATTGATTTTACCAATTCTAAGTTTATTGGACGCTCGCTATTTACCAATTCTACATACGTAGGCGGATTCAAAATCAACAAATGCGAGTTTAAAAAGGGGCTGAGCATACTCGACAATATGTTTATGCGCACTTTGGAGATGATCCGCGCCACTATCGACGGCAATGTAATCTATAAAAATAATCTGTTTGTCTCCCAGCCAAATTTTTCAGAAATCCAGCATGGCGGCAACTATACAATAGAAAATTCTAATAATACATTAATCCAACAGTTAACATTAAAAAGCACACTATGAAAAAGACCACTTTGTTAAAAGCGGGATCATTGGCATTGTTTTTCGCTTTTGCAGCATCTTCATGCTCCGTTGACGAAATAGTTAATATTCTTGCCAATGCGTTAGGTATCGACTCCACTAATATCGACCAGCATACAGGTTACGACTGGGACGATGAAGATCTCTCTCATTTGGAAGATGACCTCAACATTCTCAACATTGTTGATGACGATTATCAGGGCGAAGGCCAAGTGAACCTCACAAATTATCTTCCGCCTATCGGTGATCAGGGTCAGTACGGTACTTGCGTGGCTTGGGCTGCGGCTTACAACGCCCGCACATACCTCTATGCCCGCGAAAAGGGCTACACCAAGAGCCAGCTTGCCTCTAAGTCTAACCATTTCAGTCCCAAGTATATATTCTACGCTATGAACAATCGTTCAAGTTGCGATGGTTCTTATTTTGAGGAGGTTCTTGGCATTATTAGGGACAAGGGCGTGGCTACAATGGCGCAGATGCCTTATGAGAATATGGGCAACTGCTCCGGCAATCCTTCGTCGTCGCAAAACAACAACGCTGCCAACTACAAAATTAAGTCGTACCGCGAAATTGACATGACCAAGCCGTCGAACATCAAGGCCTACTTAGACCAAGGCAAGGTTATTGTGTTTGGCGCACAGCTTGGCGATGAGTTTATGAATGCCGACAATAGTTTGAACTATCTTTATCAGCAGACCTCATTCAACTATTCGGGTATGCATGCCAACCACGCAATGGTGATTGCCGGTTACGACGACAACCGAGGTCCCAATGGCTGTTTCCTCGTGGTTAACTCTTGGGGCGATACGTGGGGCAACGACGGCTATATCTGGGTAGACCAGAAATTTATGTGCGGAGGTAATTTCGCATTCTGCGGATTTGTGATGTATGGTAACAACGAGTCGCCCCAGATTTCTGCCAACAGGGTTGTAAATACCAAATCTGGTTACGACCTGATACCCACTTATCTGGAATACAAAGATTTTTACAATGAGGAAGACCCCGATGACCCAGAAAACTCCAATCCGCTTTGGCGTACTTGCAAATACAATGTTCACAATGCTGGAACCTCCACTATTCAGGCGTCCAAAGACTGGTGTATATGTCTTTTGTACTATAACGCCTATGATGCAAAAGATTATGGCGTATTGCTTGTAGACTACTACTCCGACGATTTTGGCAACCCAGGCGATGTGGGCGATGCTTATGATTCAGAATCTGAATGGGATGAGACCATAGCCCGCGAACGTCTCGGTTTGGCTTCGCAAGGTTATTGTTACAACTATGTGAATGTCGAGGGTGGTTCAAGTGTTGCTGGTAATGAAGAGGACGATTGTTTTGAGTGGTCGTTCTGTATGCCTGAGACACTGAACGGCGATTATTACATTATGTTGGCCGCCGACCCTTTCTCCGCTGTTGAAGAGTCGAACGAAGACAATAACTACCTTTACTTCACTACTCCCGACGGTAATCCTATCAAGTTTAAAAACGGTGTGGCTACCAATGTTCAAAACGGCGACAATGTCTATGCTAAATCTCGTAAAATTGTCCGTCCAAAACAGAACGACCCCTCAGCATGTCAAAGCATGGTTAACGGACAGCATCCCAACACATACTCCACTGACGAAATTTCTGCTCTGATAAACGCCGAAAAATCAAGCGGACGACTCATGACCAAAGCTCTCCAGTGGTCGAAAACCGCTCATGGTCAGGCTACTTTGTCGAAGGCTAAACGTCATATTACTTTGAAATAATATCCGAATATCTATTATTTAATTAAGTATTTTCATTTTAGTTTAAAAAAAAACCGCCGGTTGAGGCGGTTTTTTTTATTTCATAAGTTGCAGTTTATTCACCTTTTTGGTAGAAACTGAAGTTTACCTTTCCGTAGTGTCTCTGGTCGCGGATGTGGAGCATATCGGTGAAACGGGTTTTGGCACTGTGCTCGATAATCAGCATAGTTTCCGGTTTGAGACCAGGGTTGTTCATTATCATTTCGGGGATACGCTCAATGCCTGGCAGGTCGTAAGGTGGGTCGGCGAATATCAGGTCGTAGTTGAGCGGTGTTTTTTCGATAAACTTGAAAGCGTCGGCATTGATTACTCTTGCGGGATTACGTTGCGGATACATATCCTTGAAATTGCGCGTGATAAACTCGCAGTACTTGTGGTTGATGTCCACGCAGGTGATGTTGGTGCAACCGCGCGAAGCCATTTCGTAGCTTATTCCGCCCGAGCCTGAAAACAGGTCGAGAAACACCGTGTCGGCATATTCGAAATTGTTGTTGATTATGTTGAACAATGATTCCTTAGCCATGTCGGTGGTGGGACGGTCTTTGAAAAACGCCGGAAGGTTGATAATCCGGCTGCGGTACATTCCAGTTATGATACGCATGGCAAGTTCATGAGGTTATAGAACTGATGTTCCTGAATGTCGGCAAACGGAAAACGGAAGTCGTTGTAGAGGTCTGCGGTGTAGACATTGGGAAAATACTTGTATATCAGTTTGAAAACATCGTCTTTCTTGTTGACATATCCCGAGAGCATGATTGGAGTGGCTTTGTCGGTGTTGGTTTTTTCGATTACCGACGAAAGTATGTAAAGCACGTCCATGTCGGTTTTGTAAGGGAATGTGTTGTAGAACAGCAGTTTGCCTTTGTCGGTGATGGCGATGTCGATGGCGTCGTAGTAGAAGTTTACCGACACGCATAGGATGTTGCCAAAACTGCTGATAGCGTTTTCGATAAAAGGTGTGCCCTGATGGTAGAAATTGATTTCGGGGAAAGTGTTGACCATCAGCGTGGTGATAAACGACGGCACCACAAACACGTTGCAAGCCGAGATAGATTTGATTTTGTTGAAATGAATCTCCTCTTTGTCGGAAATATCAAAGTTTGCACTGGCAATCTCTTTGATTTTGGCCTTGTCGAAAACTGTGTTTGGTACAATCACGTTTTTGGCGGTTACAAAAATCAGGTCTACCGACTTGTAGCTCTTGCCTATGAAAGCGTCGTCGGAGAGGTTGCTCTTGATTCTGTCGTAAAGGTTCTCATCGTTGAGTTCGCTGTCGTAGCCAATGTGCTTGAGGGCGACGTACTCTTTGGAGTACGAGTCTAATATACAATAGGTGTAACCACGTCGGCTGATTTGCAGCGAAAGGTTGTAAGTGCTTGTTTTATTGATGTTAAACGATGATATAAAATTTTTTATGTCTTTCATTGCGAATTGATTTTTTACGGCTCTAAATATACGCATAAAAAAGGAAATCTCCAAAATCTTGTGCAAGAATTTTGGAGATTTTCATAATTTTTTACGAGGAGAATACTATTCCCAGTTTCCAGCGTTGTTGTTGAGTTCGGTGAGCGAACCTACTTTCAAGCCCGGATATTTAGAGTTTTTCTCCTGCTCGTCGGTTTTGTTGACGATTTCCTGACGGTCGAGACCGAGCATGTAGATGTCGTTGTGAGCTTTAGCCTCGAAAACGGGAACTACGATTTTTGAAGCTGTCTCGATGGAGGCGGTGTCTAATTCGAAGATTTTTCCGCCGGTCAGAGGAACGTATCTGAGCGAGTCGAGCGGATATTTGCCTGAGCAGAGCGAGTCGTAGCAGGGAACTGTTACTGTGTCGCGTTTTACGATTCCTGCTTCGATAGCCTTCATTTCAGCAACCTTTCTGGGATATTTGTTGAAAAAACTGTCAGGAATGTCGCCGATAGCTTTCACTATCCTGAGTTTTCCGTTTTTAACAAAGTCTTGAAGAGTGTCGAAATTGTTGGTGTACTTGCCATAGATACTTTTGAAAGCCACCTGAGCATCGCGGATATTAATTAAGCTCTGTTTGGTGCGTTCGTAGCGCCAGTCTGCTTGTTTTTGAAAACGAATCGGCTGCATGATACTTTCGTAGATGCAATAGCCCAGAAATACTATCAGGACTGCCAAAACTACTTGAATAATAATTTTTTTCATTGTATGAGATTTTATTTTTACTTTTTATTTTGTTTGCGCAAATTTAAAAAAAAATCAATATTCAATAAAATATTAACGTTTTTCTTTTTTTTTTTGTAAAAAAAATTTGCGCGCTGATATTCTGGTTTTTTTTATCTTTGTTTCGCACAAATGCTTTTGTTAGTTGTTAATTTGTTATGAATCAGGATTTTATTTATGACATTATGATGCAGAATCTCGGTTTTGAGCCTACGCCCGACCAAGATGCCGCTGCAAAAAAAATTTCGCGTTTTATTACGAGTCGCGATTCTTCGTCGCCCGAAATCTTTGTGCTCTACGGTTACGCCGGTACTGGCAAGACCAGCCTTACAAGCGCGTTGGTAAAGACCCTCACATCGCTTAAGGTGCAGTGCGTGCTTATGGCTCCTACGGGAAGGGCTGCCAAGGTTTTTTCGCAATTTTCTAATCATAAGGCATTTACGATACATAAGACTATCTACAGACAGAAGTCGGCGGCGGTTATTGACAGCAGTTTTTCGCTTTCGCCAAATATTTCTGCCGACACCTTATTTATTATAGACGAAGCTTCGATGATTTCGCAGGGGGGAGGAGATACGGTTTTCGGGTCGGGCAGATTGTTGGACGATTTGATTTCGTATGTATTTTCGGGTAACAATTGCCGGCTGATGCTTGTAGGCGATTCAGGACAGCTGCCGCCGGTGGGAGAGACGGTTTCGCCCGCGCTCGACATTGCCGAACTCGAAACTTACGGCATGAATGTGGATTCGGCGGTGCTGTCGAATGTTGTCCGTCAGGCCACCGAGAGCGGTATTCTCTACAACGCCACGCAGCTTCGCCGAATTGTTGATTCGGCTGTGGAAGGTCAGAATCTGTTTCCTAAGTTTACCTTGGACGGTTTTACAGATGTGGAACGCATCACCGGTGCCGACCTTCTTGAAAAACTCGAATATTCATACGACCACTACGGACAACTTGATACATTGGTGGTTACGCGGTCGAACAAGAATGCAGGAATTTATAACGCCGGTATCCGCAGCCGTATTTTTTGGCGCGAGGAGCAGATTTCGTCGGGCGACATTGTTATGGTGGTGAAAAACAACTACTTCTACACCAAGGACATGAAAGACACCGACTTTATTGCCAACGGTGATATTGCCGAGGTAACTCGCGTGGGACGTTATGAGCATCTCTACGGATTTACGTTTGTGAATGTGGATTTGCGTTTTCCCGATTACGACAATCTGGAGTTTTCGGCGAAGATAATTTTGGAATGTCTCAACAGCCAAAGTCCCGCTCTCACCTCCGAAGATGCCGAACGCCTTTACCGAGCAGTCTGCGAGGATTACACCGGAATGAGCAAGAGCGATATGTATAAGGAAATCAAGAAGAACGAGTATTTCAACGCGCTTCAGGTTAAGTTTGCCTACGCCGTTACGTGCCACAAGAGCCAGGGCGGACAGTGGAGTAATGTCTTTATCGACCAGGGCTACATCACCGACGAGATGATAGACCGCGAATATCTCCGCTGGCTCTACACCGCATTCACCCGCGCCACCGAAAAGGTCTATCTGGTGAATTTCAAAAACGAGTTTTTTGAATAATAGCCGCTATTTATGTCTGATTATTAATTATTTAAATATTTTTTGCAAAAAAGGTTTGAAATATTTTTTGTAAAATAAAATAATATAGTATCTTTGCACCCGAAAATTGAGGTCCGGTAGCTCAGCTGGATAGAGCAACAGCCTTCTAAGCTGTGGGTCGAGCGTTCGAATCGCTCCCGGATCACGTTTCAAGCCCGAGATTTTTGTTTCGGGCTTTTTTATTGCCATTACTTTTGGGATTCTGGTGCAATAATTGTAATTTTGAAACCTGTTAACCAAATTTTATATGCAACGATGAAAAATTTTTTTTCTACTATCCCGGCTGTTGCGCTCGGCCTTGCTTTAGTGCAGTCAGTTAACGCTCAGGATACAGTTCCACAGGGTTTAGACAATCCTTTTAACCTTCAGATTTTCCCTCAGGAAAAGGACACTTTGCCCGACACCATAACTATTACAGCCGTTGGCGACATTATGCTCGGCAGCATTGTTCCAGATATGAGCTACTGCCCGCCTAACAACGACGCAAGCCATCTTTTAGACGAGGTGCGTCCATATTTCGATTCGTCCGACGTGGTTTTCTGCAATGTGGAAGGCACTTTTACTGATACCAAGCTCGGCGCAAAAAACTGCAACGACCCCAAGACCTGTTTTACTTTTGGTATGCCACGAAAATATGCCAATTGCTTTAAAGATGCTGGTTTTAACTTGGTTAGCGTTGCCAACAACCACAGCGGCGACTTTGGCGAATATGGAAAGACTAACGCTAAACATCTGTTAGACAGTTTGGAAATCAACTGGGCAGGATTTACCGAAAAGCCGACTGCAGAGTTTGAGGTCAATGGCGTTAAGTACGGATTCTGCGCTTTTGCACCCAACCAGGGCACTGTTCAGATAACTGACCACGCCAACGCCTGCGCACTTGTAAAAAAACTTAAAGAGACTTGTGATATTGTAATTGTGTCGTTCCACGGTGGCGCAGAAGGTGCAAACTATCAGCATGTTACCCGTCAGTATGAATCGTTTTTGGGTCAGAACCGTGGCAATGTCTACCAGTTTGCGCATACGGTGATAGATGCCGGAGCGGATATTGTTCTCGGACACGGCCCTCATGTTACACGCGCCATCGAGGTGTACAAAGGCAAGTTTATAGCGTATTCGATGGGCAATTTTGCCACTTACAGCAATATTAATATAAAAGGTGTCAACGGACTCGCGCCGATTTTCCGCGTAAAAATGGATCGCAAGACCGGCAATTTTATCTCTGCGCAGATTATCCCTACTTACCAAATCAAACCCCCGAACAAAGGTCCTCACATCGACTCGCAAAAACGTGTAATAAAGGTTATTAAAGACCTCACTCACAGCGATATTTACGACAACGAGCCGTTGATTAGCGATGATGGTTTCGTTACAGAAAAATAGGTAATTATTTATTTGTAGAGTCGTGCCATGGCGCGTCTCTACTGATTGTTATCCCTTCTTCGTCAATTATCCAAAACTCATCGGCATACTTTTCTGCCTGATAAATATCGTGTGTGGCGGCAAGAATGGCGATATTGTTTTGTGTGGCAATGCGTTTCAGCAGGGCAAAAATCTCGTCCTTGGCTTTAAAGTCGAGGAATGCGGTGGGTTCGTCTAAGATTATTATTTTTGCTTGTTGAGCTAATGCTTTGGCAATAAGTACTTTCTGTTTCTGTCCGTCGGATAGTTCGTAGAATTTTTTGGATAGGAGGGGGGAGAGGTGTAATTGTTCCGCCACACCTTTTATAATAGTATCATCGTTGCTGCTGAGTTGTCCAAAAAATCCTGTGTACGGACTGCGGCCGAAGGATATTACCTCCATAGCCGTGAAGTTTTCGCTTTCGAGCCGGTCGGTAAGCACCACAGCCACAAGTTTTGAAAACTCTTTGGCCGGTATGGCGCTTATCTCGCGGTTGAGAATGTAGATTTTGCCTTCTATAGGCTTGATAATGTTGGTCAGGGTTTTAATCAGGGTAGACTTGCCTGTGCCGTTAATACCTGTGAGCATGGTGAGGCGGCCTGAACGGAGATGGAGGTAGATTCCGCTCAGAAGCGGCTTCCTGCGGTAGCCTATTGAGAGTGATTCGGTGGATAGAATGGTAGCCATTGTGTTTATATGCCGCAAATTTAAAAAAAACTGTTTTTTTATACATCGTTTGCCATAATAAATGTACTTTTGCGGACAAAAAGATATAAATAAATCATTATTTTTGAGCTATGAAAAAGTTTTTTTCGATATTGATTTTATGTATGATGATGCTTTCTATGGCTGCGAGGGCAGACAGAGATCCTGTTCACTGGTACAGCCATCAGTCAGGTCAGTGGGCATCGTTCGACAACTGGACTACCGACCCTTCGGGTATCAATTTTGTTAATCCTGATCTCGAAACGCCTCAGCCTGGTGATGATGTCACCATTCTTTCAGGTGTGATGATTGAGTTTTTGGAGGGAAATACAGCAAAGGGCATTGTTGATGACGGTACTCTCGAAATCAAAAATATTACCATTGACGGTACTCTTCTGCTAAGTAATCACCACACAGAAAACCATATTATTAGTGGCAATCTTGATGGAAATGGCCGTATTATTCTGTCTGGTGACAATTTTCCCGAAGTGGGTGGCAGCAATCTGTTTAATGCCAAGGGTGGTACGGTGGAGTTTCTTAACACGAGTGGCATAACCCTTACCCGTGATATCGAATATGGCAATATTGATATTGTTGGAAACGCAATACCTACAACCGTAACCGTTGCCAACAGCCTTAAATGCACAGGTAATATTTCGCTTATTGCCGGTGCTACATTAGAAATTAACGCGGCTACTGATAATCAAAAGCTTGAAGTCCAAGGCAATATCTATGTCGGCGAAGGATGCTCTTGGGTTGTTAACGATAATACGAAGCCTTTTGAAATAGACCTTTATGGCGACCTTGAAAATGACGGATCTATCCGCCTCGTACCTTCTGCGCTCGACCATGTGGCAGATGATGTTTTGACAGAGGGTTATGCCGACATCTATTTTAAAAACACTTCCGCCGACCAGTTTGTCATGTGCGACAAAACTACAATCCTTCACCGTATTATTATGCAAAAGGGTGTCAACGATGTTTACAAACTTACTTTTACGGCTTACAATAAGGATTATTTCAAACTGTATGGTTGTTCGCACAATGCCAGCAGTCTGATTCTTGAGGCGGGAACATTTGTTGTGGGTGGCAATATAGTTTTTGACCCATTGCAAAGTGGTTCTGATTATGTTGTACCTGCAAATGCTACCATCGTTGTTAAATCCGGCGCTATCAATACTATGTCGGATATCGTTGTGGAGGGAAAACTTCAAATTAATAACGGCGGCGAGCTGAAATCCCTGTCCGACAATGGCATAATACTTGCCAAATCCGGTGTTTTTGATGTAAAAGGTGCCGGCAAAGTGGATGTTGCATATATTAAAAATGGAACTTCCGACGACGATTATGGCTGTTACTCCCAAAGCAACGGTGTGGTAACAGTTAAAAGTTTTGAACTTAAAAAAGAAAACAGTAGTTTTGCTATTACCGGCGGAGTACTCAATATTACAGGAGGTTTAATCACACTTCTTTCTGCAGAAAGCAATTCATCAGTTACTGGTGGCGTAATAAACCTGAGTAGCGACGACGAGAACAACGGTATAGCTATAACGAGCTATGTGCCGTTCCCTACGCTTAACATTTCTACTTCATTGTCAACTTCCATCAATGCTACTTATAACCAAAATGTTTCCACTCAAGCTTTGCGCATTAACGGCGACTTGTCGGTAGGAAATAATGTCGTTTTGCAACCGTCGGGCAATGATGTGTGTATCGGCGGAAACCTTGTAGTGGAAGGGGCGTTCGATGCCAACAGCAACAATACCATATTCAATGGTGATGGCGACGGAGAAATCACTGTACCCTCAGGTTTTGAATTCGGCGAACTTACTATTAACAAAAACAACCATGACGACATTGTTGCCGCAAATACGAGTTTCACTGTCAGCAGCAACTTGGAAATCAACAGCGGTGTGCTGCGGAATGGCGACAATGACATTGATGTTAAACACGATGTTATTATCAACAACGGTAAAATATTCAGCAGAGGCGGTTATATTGTGTTAGTTGACGGAGATCATACACTTACAACTATTCATCACAACCCCGGACATTTCGGAAACATATATTTCAAGAGCGGTTCTTCCGACCTTGTATTAGACGGCCCGGTAATCACCGACAATTTTAAAATGCCTGATACAGACCTCAAAGTCCTTCTCAATGGTTTTACATTGGAGATATTGAAAAATCTCGAAGGCATTTGCACCGAAAACAGATTTTTTGTCAACAATGGTAAGGCAAGCGGCGGATTAAAACTGCATCTTACACTTACACAGGGTAGCGACTTTGAAATTGTTTTCCATGTGGGCACAGAGACCGGTGGTTATACTCCTGCCACACTGAACGTTTCGGGCAGCTCGGTTGATCATGATTTTACCGGCTGGCTGAGTGTTAACGCGGTGGACGGTTCGCATCCTAACCTTGCCGGTGATAATACCGACGACCGTTTGTGCCGTTACTGGATTGTTAAACAAAATGGTTTCGACAATGTGCCGGGCGAGGCTGTCAACTATTCGTTCACACCTAAGAGTTGCACTGTGGATAATTCATGGACGTCTGCCGTGCTTGTACCCAGCAAGGGATGGAAACAATCTGAGCCGGTATCTAATACTTCTGATGTTTTCCATTTCCACCATTCCGACTATGGCATTATCAATGGCGAGTATACTTGCGCCGCTGCAACATGCTATAATATAAAGATGTGGAGGACAAATTCTAAACTGGCTTTTAATAACGGTGCATATAGAATGCAAGGTATAAATTATGATGAAGATAGGTTATGGCGACAATTAGATGCGCAGGGTAACGAGACAGAAATTGAGGGTGTACCTGGACCTAAGGATATTGCATACGTATATTTTAACCGTGTCCATGTTCGTAAAGATGTCAACGGGGTAGGTCAGGTGGTTTTTGTGGATACACCTGTTACTCATAGCGAGTACGAATCCGACGAACCTGAACATCAGCCGCGTATCCAGGTGAATAAAGGTGTCAAATTTAACGCCCTGCGTGTTTCGGGTGAAGGTGTTATTAATCAGCAGATTACTAATACTAAAAAAGCCCCTCTTGAATTGGGCGACATGTCGGAGTTTGTTAATGACAGAAACTCGTGGATTATGTATAACATTGACGGTGCAGAAGGTATCGACGGTTTGGTAACTTACAAGCAGATACCAAATTTATCAATCGAATGTGCCGGACCTTCTGAACATTCTTTCTATTTTAAAGAGGATACAAAAATCAATTTCGATGTCAATTTGCGCGGATATGTCAATTACACGTTTCCTGAGACTTCTGAAGGCAATATGTATATTGGCGGCGACCTTTATTTGGGTGATTGGTACGACGGTAAGGTAACATTCAACGGTAATGGCGAGCCTCATACTCTTGAGGTTAAGGGCAAATTAGATTATACTATCGGAGAAAAGGTTACAGATAAACGGATGATAACAGTATCTGAGGGAAATCAGACCGCTCATAAACTTATTGTCCATGGCGATATACTGTTAGGTGATAAAGGAAAACTTATTTTGGCTAATGGTGGCGCAGGAGTCAACCTTATATTAAAAGGTGAAGGCTCTGAGATGAGTGCGACCGATAAGAATACAAATGTGCATACTCTTTGGACACTTGAAATTGACAAGGAGCGTGGTCATGAGTTTACCATCAACCCGGATTTTACACTGGTATGCACCGACGACCCGCTTCGCCTTAAAAGCGGACACCTTATTATAAAGACAAAAAATAAAGACCGGGTTTACGAGCTGGGCTCCGATACCAAAAATTTTGTGATACCAGCCGATGCCGAACTAACTACTGATGGTTCATCTACTAAGCGAGCCACTTTCAAAACCCGTTCGGGAATGGTTCTTTCAGGCAAGTTGCATACTATTGGTTGCAAATGGGATGTCGCGGGTTCGATAGAATACACCGAGTCGGGTAGCAGTAGTCTCGAAATTGATGCTGATTATAAGGAGTTTGAATTTAAAGTTGGCGGTCAGCTGCGCCCCACGCTTACATCTGGCGGCTCTATTGCGCTCAAACTTAATTCTAAGTTTGCAAAATTATCAGTAGGCAACAATGCAACTGTGGCTGCCAACGAACACGGCCTGTTTGAAATTGTCAACAATAGTGAGCTTACCATGGCGGCTGGTTCGCAAGTGTTTGTAAAAAACCATATCAGCAATAGCACCGTGCCAGACATTTACCTTGATCCAAAGGTCTACAGCGTGGATACCGCGTCGGTATTCTATATCCGCAGCGGAGAAAATTCCGACAAACCGGCTACTATTTTTTCAAAAATCGAAATGCCAGTTGTGGATATCGGTTTTTTAACCAACAACAAACACTCTCAATTGTCAATGATGCTTGGCGACCTTACTTTGGCCGGACGGTTGAATATTGGCGGAGGTAGCAAGTTGTTTACTAACGGTTACAACCTATATCTTAAAGGTAATTTTTACCTTAAAAACAAAAACGATGGGTTTAACCATCAGAAAGGCACGGTTTATATCTGCGGAAGTACCGACCAGATGTTCTATGGTGAACCCTTAACATTCTATAATCTTGTTAAGACTTCCGATAAAACCGTAACATTCCGTAAGCCTATTACAATAGAGAACAATGCCGAGTTTCTTGATGGAATTTTCAGAGGATTCTCTGTCATAGCAAAAGGCGATGTTACCAACAATGCAGTTTTTGAATGGTTAGGTACGAAGAGTGTTGAAGTTAGCGGATTTGTATTCGAAAGCTCAAAAAAACAGACGCTTATTTCAAATAATGGTATCTTCGATAAAATCACTATTGATAACTCTTATAGTCAAGCTGGGTCGTATAATGTAGAAATGCCTACAGGAAATAGTTTCTCTGTAAGAAAGGCTGTTTATTTAAAGAAAGGCAAATTATTTATCGGCACAAATACCATGACAATGGAAAAAGGTGCGAAGTTTTTTGATTTTGCCAAAAATCGTTACGTAGTGGTTACCGATGCTTATGCAGCCGGTGGTGTTCGTAAGTATTTTGGCAGCAATGAGACAGGTGATTTTACTATTCCTTTGGGTACAACCAAATATACTCCTGTAATTTTCAACATTGAAGAAATAACCGATGGTGCGTATTTCCAGTTCCGACCTGTAAACGAACCACCTAACTGTTTGTTGTCGTCGCAGTTGGAACACTCGCTCCAATATTATTGGAATAACATTTCCGAAGGTGTTGATAATTTCAAGGGTACAATTACTTTGGAACATTCTGATCAGAACGAAGCCTTGATTAAAACTTCTGGTTGCGGCAAATGTAATAATAATCGCACAAACTATATATCTGCCATTCAGTTGTATTCGTCAAATAAGTTTTCAAAATCAGATAATTTCACATATTCTTATAACACCAAACATCTGATTTTTCAATTCACCAACGCCAATTCCGAAGACTTGTCGGGCAAGTATATTGCCGGATGTAAGGACGCTCTTCCTGATGAATTGAACCAAGTGGTGTCTACAGAAGACGGTGAGTTCAGCCAAATTGTATGGAAAGCCTGCGATTCTGACGGAAATGTGATTTCCGAAGATGAGGTTCACAATCCAGAAAACTGCTATGTACATATCAAACACAATGTTAAGTTGGATAATCATTCCGGCACACATATTAACAAAGCGCGTATTTACGAAGGCGGCGTGTTAGACCTTAACGGAACCATGCACAACAAACTCGGCACTGTATTCGGCAAAGGCACTCTGCGTACTGACAAAGGTATGTTGCCGTCAGGTGTCTACACCGACTTTTTATCCGCTGATGGCGGAACTATATGTTACTACGGTGATGGCGACAAGGGCAGTTATTCGATAATGGCTCAATTAGATGAGGTTAACAACGTGATTGTGGAGGGTAGCGGGCTAAAATCGTTTCCAAACAGCGCAGTGCATATCCTTGGCAATCTCACCATCCGTGGCAGCATCGACAATAAGAGCAACATTCCGATTTATCTTAATGGCGACCTTGCTTACGAGTGCGGCGACTTTATGCTTGGACACGGTAGCGATGCTAATATAATATTCTGTGGCAGCCAACGTCAGCAACAGGTGTCTGCCGAAGCTGGCTACAGCTTTTCTGGTAAGAACTCCATGTACGGTATTGTTGTTGACAACCCATTGGGTGTGAAATTGTTGACCGACGTGCAGTTGAAATACATGCTGGAGTTTAAGCGTGGCATTATCGACACCCACGACGGACTTCTCACCATAACCAACGACAATCCCAATTATGTTGTGGCTGGTAATTCTAATGATTGTTTTGTTGACGGCCCTCTGTGTAAGTATATAAGCAAGGGAAATTCGTTCACCTTCCCTGTTGGTGCAAACTATGGTGGTGAGCTTTACCGAGGAGACCTCTTAGTGCAGGATGTGGAATCTGACGAAACGTCGAAATGGACGGCTCAGTATCATTATGTTGATAATGTCTTCAATTGGGAAAAGCAGAATCTTCCCCAGACTATACTCAAAAGCATCTCCACTCACGAATACTGGAGCGTGTACGCCGGCAATTCGGATGGAGTGTCTGAATCTTCGTGTGGAGCAAGGATAGCAACTCTGTGGAACGAGGATTACTCAAAAGCAGATTTTCAGAATTATGCCCGCGTTCGTCAGGTTAGATACGATGACCCCAACTGGGTGCTGTCGGGCAATAATCCAGTGGCAACGTCAGTTTCGCCAAGTATCGGCTTTGTGGCGAGCGACGATGTTATGTCCATTTCACTTAAGCAAGATAAGCCAGACTTCTTTACATTCGGTTTTGATGCTGAATACGAGTTCGACTGGATTGGCGGAGAAGACAACGACTGGTTTAACCCGCGCAACTGGAAGTCGAATAATCCTCCGAGCAGCAGTGAAGATGTTACAATTGCCTCATTTTCTGTTGATGGCGAAGATAACTTCATGCCTGTGGTAAACAATCCGAATGTAACAGCCACAGCCAAGTCGCTAACTATCCAAACAGGTGCAACGCTGACTATCAGTTCTAAGAGCAGCATTACCGTATCGGATGATGTGGTAGTAGAAGATGGCGGTGAACTTTTGCTTGCAGCTCCCACATCCTCTGCCGACAACAACCACTCGATATATCCAGCAGGTTCATTGATATACAATGGCAATTTTACCGGTAAAGTTACCTTCCAGCGTTTTGTACGTGGATACCAGTGGGAACGTCTCTGTGTGCCTGTTACAGGATACGACCCCAAGCCGCTTAAAACTTGCGGCAGCTGGTATCTCTATTCTTACGATGAGGCAAAGGATATCAACGGCGCGGATGGTTACACTTATGCTGACGGCGAAACCGACGCTAACAATTCTACTATTCTTGCTTCTGGCTGGACTATGATTTCAGATCCCGATCCTACCGACCTGTTCAGTGCTTACCGCTATGTTTGCAGCAAGAAACAAGGTCCTCATGTAATGAGTTTCACTGGCACGCCTTTGCCTAACGGTAGCGACTCCTATACAACCAAAGTTAATTTTAGTGGTAACGATATATACACTCCCGAAGGCGGCTTACCCTCGCACATGCTCGACGGCTGGAACTTGGTAGCTAATCCCTATTTGTCGGCAATCGACGCTAATGAGCTTGATTTTGTCAACTGCGACCCTGTGGTTTACGTACACGATAATATCGACAATGCATCGTTTGCATACGCAGTACCACCTCAGACTGTTGTAGGCGTGTTAACAGGCTACAATTGCCGCTATATAGCTGCAGGTCAGAGTTTCTTTGTACATGCTGCACCAGAGGCTGATAGTTATAATGGTCATATCACCTTCTCGGGCAAGGCTCTTGTTCACGGAGACCCCAACGACGTACACTCAACTGTAATCAAGCGCGGCAATCTTACCGCCTCCGACCATGCCGACATCGAAAAACTCGTGTTTACCACATCGGGCAAGGGTGTGGATTATCGCAGCGTGGTATTCTTTGCGTCAGGTGCTACCGAGAATTTTGATTCCAAGTTTGATGCCTACATGCAGTCGTCTAATTTGCAGAATCTGCTGATGTTCTACTCCTTTGGCAGCGACAAGCTCACTCCCCTTGCCGCCAACGGCCTGCCATCCGACATAAAAAACGGCGGCGATATATCTCTCGGCTACACTGCCACCACTGCCGGCACTTACACCCTTTCGCTCAACGATTTTTCGGTTAAAGATGCCGTTATTTACCTTTACGATACCAAGACTGGCACAAAAACCGAACTTAAACAAGGCTTTTCTTGCAAAATAGATGTTGAGGCAGAAACCGACAATTCGCGTTTCAAACTCTTGTTCCGCGACAATCATCCTCCAGTAGTAAATGGAGAATTGGCTCATGTGTTTGTAGATGCAGGAAAGACCTTAGAGCAAAGCATCAAAGAAGTTTTTGTTGACAACGACCCTGATGATTATATTGCCGACATTGAGGTAACTGCTGCTAACGGAGGAGTGCTCCCCTCTTGGCTTGATTTTGATTACGACAAGGGCATATTAGTAGGCAATCCGACCGACAACGCCGAAGGAGAATACGAAATGGATGTTACGGCTACCGATTCTTACGGTGCTAAAACAACTTATAAATTTATCATTACAGTAGCATCTGTTGTTCCTGACAATCCATCAGAAGACCCGGTTGTTCCTGACAATCCATCAGAAGACCCGGTTGTTCCTGAAAATCCTGCCGATAACCCTGAGGAGGAAAGCAACACCGAGGACGCGGATAAGCCTATAGATAATGTAGAAACTGCTGTTTCGCAGCCTGTGGATGAGCAAGATGTTATGGTAAGGCTTTATCCTGTGCCTTCGTTTGGTCGTGTTACAATAGAGTTGGGTAACTTGATTGAGGAGACCGGCACTGTGCAGATGTATATTTATAGCAGTTCGGGACGCTTGATTAGCCATAGGTCAATATCCGACAGCATTTATGAACTCGACCTGACAGGATGTCGGGGAGTTTATGTCATTCGTTTGCAAACGCCATCCAAATCAATTGTTAAACGAATAGTGATTCAATAGTAGATAAGATAATTTGTTTTTTTAGAGGTGGTTACTTCTTTTTGAAGGTAACCGCCTCTTTTTTATATTGTTACTTAGGGTGTGTTTGCTTAGGTTATTCAAAATTTAATATTTTTTTATCATAGATTTAAATTATCAATATAACTGTCAGATTTATTGATGGTTTGATAGTTTTATAATATTAGTTTATTTTTACATTCTGTTGTAATATCTATTCCAAAATGCCTTGTACGCTTGATTTGCATTATTAAGTTTGCACCCCATAATGTATATTAGGCAAACTTTGGTATGTGTTTTTCGTATAATACCAAAAAAGAGAAGTAATAAATAAGTTTTGTTTAGTAACAACCGTTAATACTATTTTGCGATGAAAAAGTTTTTGTCGATATGGATTATGTGTCTTTTAATGCTTCCGATGGTTGCATTTTCCCAAAATGAGACTAAAAAATTGTACAGCCATCAGAGCGGTGGCTGGAGCGATTTTAATACGTGGACCGAAGATCCTTCGGGAATTAAGTTCGACAACGTAGCTCATGATTACCCCGGTAAAACTGAGGGCATCGACTACGTGATTGAGATTATCGCCGGAGCAACCGTATCTCTCGATAATGCCGAAGATGTGGTGGTTTGTGCGGAGCTAATCAACAACGGTATTCTAAAGCTGAATGAGCAGACTAATCATAGTGTTTCGGGTACAATCAAGGGTAGCGGACGTATTGTTATGAAAATTGACAATTTCCCATCTTGCGGAACTAACCATTTTATTACCGACGGCGGAACTGCGGTGTTTACTTCAACCAATCCGATAATCCTCGATTCCGATTATGAGTATTCAAACCTCGAAATCAACGCTGCCACTGTTACCTTTGCCGCCAATATCACCTGCCATGGAAGTTTGTCGGTGGTTAACGGCGGACACCTTATCCTCAATGCGCCGCTAACTGGCGAAAATGCTCGTAACGAGGTTACGGTGGAGAACGAATTTGTGGTAAACAATGGTTGTTCGGTGGTAGTTGCCGAAAGCTCAAAGCCTTATGACATATATCTTTACGGTGATATGAAAAACGACGGCGAGGTGCATTTGTCTACACTTACGCAGTATTCCACCACCGAATTGCAAAATAGTTACGCTAATGTCCATTTTGTTAGCGCCAAACAGAACCAGACAGTGTATTGCGACAGTTACACCAACTTTTACCGCATTTATATGGACAAAGGCAACGATGCCACATTCATCTTGAAATTCACTGCCTACAACCGCGACAAATTCAATGTTTTTGCTCCTGCCGAATCTGACGGACAAGACAACCTTATACTCACAAACGGCACTTTGGAGGTTGGCTCCAATATTTATTTCCCATTCCTCAACAGGGAGAAATTCACTATTCCTACGTCGGTAACCTTGCTTGTTGACGCCGGCAAGGTGAACACCGAATCGGAAGTTAAGGCCTCGATAGCTGTGTATGGCAAAATCAGCGTGGATGGTTCAGGCGAATTGAACGTTTACAACCAAGACAACGGCATAACACTCTACGACCAAGGCATTTTGGAAATCAGCGACGGCGTTATAAACACAACGCGTATCATTACCGGCGGCGGCGACAATGATTATGGTAGTTACTATCAGACAGGCGGTACTGTCAATGTAAGCAACACCGTGACAGAAGGTTTCGACTTTTCGCTTGGTCACGCAAACAGCGGGTTTTATATCGAAGACGGTGTGTTGAATATCGCCCGTGGAGGCATACAGATACTCTCCGACGATGGAAATTATACAGTTTTAGGCGGAGTTGTCAACTTAGACGCCGCCGACGGAGAAGATATTGTAATCAATTCTAACGCATCATTCCCAACTCTTAATATTAAAAGCAGCAATAATGAAGATGTGACGGTTTCGTTAAGCGACAAAGTTCTTAATGTTATCAACAATCTTTTTGTTGGCGAAAAGGTAACGTTGAAAACCAATAAGGATGTCTATATAGGCGGTAACCTCCATGCTGACGGTATATTTTCTTGGATTGAAAATGATCCTAATTTGTCACTTCCTACAACCGTATTAAATTCGTCGGATAATTCAGAACTAACTTTGTCCGATGGTTTTAGATTTTATAATCTGACAATCAACAAGTCTGACAACGACAGAACAGTAACTACAAACAATCCGTTTTCTGTTGTAAATAATCTTACTATACAATCAGGTGCGCTCAATAATGGCGAAAATAATATCAGCGTTGCGTATGATATTTTAATGGGTGCTGACACCAAGATACTTAGCGGAGATAATGGTTACATTGTTTTGGAAAAAGACAAAGCGCATACCCTTCAAAGCGATTTGCACTCTCCTGCGCTTTTTGGAAATATTGATTTCGAGGGTGGAGACTATAATC
>JAFYFR010000043.1 GCA_017543645.1 Bacteroidales bacterium | reverse complement strand
ATCTTAAATTACGCTTAAACTAAACAACACACTTTAAACTTACATTTGCCGTCGGAAATAAAATCCGACACAACAGATGAAAGTACTCCTAATATCAACATCCGACCGCAAAGGTGGCGCAGCAATTGCCTGCCTGAGGTTGTTCAACGCTCTCAAAAAAAACGGCACGGACGTAAAAATGCTTGTAAGAGATAAACTTACCAACACCGAGGGAGTATATACTGTTAATACTAATATATTTAAAAAGATTGTAAACTTTATGGCATTTGCGGCAGAAAGGCTTCAGCTGCTTTTTGCATTAAGGCTAAAACGCAAAAACCTTTTCAAGCTAAGCACTGGACGTTTCGGCTGTTTCCACCTTGCATCTAATCCTTTAGTTAAGGAAGCCGACGTTATCAACATACACTGGTCGAGCCAGGGCATGGTGTCGCTCAAAACCATCAGGCAGCTTATTCAGCAAGGCAAGAAAATTGTGTTTACAATGCACGACATGCACTATTTCACAGGCATCTGCCATTACGCCAAAAGCTGCACCAACTATATGGAGCAGTGCGGCAACTGCATCTACCTAAAAAACGGAGCGCACAGCAACGACCTTTCGCGCAAGGTGTTCAACCAAAAGCTTGAAATTCCCGATCGCAGTAGCCTTAAATATGTGGCTTGCAGCAACTGGCTCTCCGACATTGCACGCCAGTCGGGTCTTATGCGGGACAACGAGATTTTCTCCGTGCCTAACACCATCGACACCGAAGTCTACCGCCCATTCGACAAGGATTACGCAAAAAACGAGTTCGGTATCAAAAACAAGAAAGTGATTCTCTGCGGTGCCGACAATTTCAGCGACAAGCGCAAAGGATACAAGTATCTGCTTGAATCATTGAATTACATACACGATATCAAACCTCAATACAACAACGAAATAGCTATTCTTGTATTTGGCAAAGGCGACATCACTCCTTTTAAAAAACTTCCTTACGAAATTCACCACGCCGGTTATCTCTCAGACGGCAAAAGCCTGTCAAAACTTTATTCAGCGGGCGATGTGTTTGTGATGCCTTCGCTCGAAGACAACCTGCCCAACACCATAATGGAGGCACTTGCATGCGGTACACCGTGCGTCGCGTTCAACATTGGAGGAATACCGCAGATGATAGAAGACGACATCAACGGCAAACTCGTCCCCGTAAAGAATCCAGTACTTTTGGCTCACGCCATTATCAACATCCTTTTCGAGTCGGACACAATCAATATGTCGCAAGAGGCAAGGCGCAGGGTTGAAACCAATTTTTCAGAACCCATTGTGGCAATGCGCTACAACGAGATTTACCGCAGGCTTTAATCTATAACAGTGGTTTCTTCGTCGTCGGTTGCGTCGTTATTCTCGCTACCGATTTGATCAAACTCTATGTGGACACCATTGTTGCTGGTAGGTGGTGCCGATCCGCCATACGATGCGTTTTTGTATTTTTCGATCCAAACGGGGTCTTCCATATCGTGAAGTAGCATAAACGCCATAAGTCCGTAGCAGTAGTCGCTGATTTTGTTGATTCCGTAACGTTTAAGAATAGCCATCTGCGCCTCCGAAGGCATAACGTTACTATTGTCGTTGGTGCTCCAGCCCTGCAAAGATACCTTATCAGAAGAGTCTCGGACTTCCTTATAATAAGGATACTCCCTGTAACGCAGTTTCCACAGGTCGGCTACAATACCCGGATTCTTTATGCCGAAATTATTGAAAAAGTTGGCAGACTTGATGTTGGCTGCGCAACGCTCACGTCCGGCAGCACGGTTGACAAATCCGTCCATGGTAAGAAATGTGTACTTGAGGCTTCCGTCGGAATTGATATGAATCTCAACAAAACGCTCCAAGAGGTTGCTGCCGGGCAAAAGGCAGAATCCGAGGAAATCGGTATCCTGATCATCGGCGTTCTCTCCGAAAGTAAGGTACTCCTCCACGTTTTGAGCGTTTGCCCACAACGAGCAAAACAGAATCAACAATAATGAGGCTAAATTTTTCATATTATCATACTATTATTATAAGGTGTACAATGGTTTAACGGTTAAGAAATCAAAAAAGTACAAAAAAAAGAGAGAAAATACCGTCCAATTACGAAATATTCTCTCTCTTTGGTAATATATAGCGATTAAAAGGTACTAAACAGCTTCGCGCTCCACGATGTCGCCGTATGAGAACGGAATAATGTCGCGCTGTTTGATGCCCATCAGGCTGAGGTAGAACTTGCAGAGCTGGAGGGTTGCGTCGCGGTTTTCGTCGTCGCTCTCCGCCTCAATCTCCACAAAGTTGCCGAGCCCCTCCACGCAGTCGATGTTGATTTTCACATTGTCGATAATGTAAATCTCGCGGTGCTTGGTTATCACCTTGTCAAGTCCGCAGGTTTTAATCAGGAGGTCTTTCATAAGGCTGTTCGACACCTGACGGTAAAGACGGTTGGTGGTGGTAGCCTCGGTATATTTAAAAATCGTTACCACATTGCCCGATTCGCGGAGCTTTAGTATATGACCGTTGTTTTTAAGATACGAGTCGGTTTCGTTATTGCAGCCTTGGTATTTGGCGTCCACGGTTTTGAGTATCTCCTTGATGCGCTCGGGATTTTGGCAACGTGCTTTGATTTCGATAGTATGTATCATTGGCGTATGTGTTTTAGTGTTAATAACGGTTTGTCATCAACATTAAGACACACAAAAAAGGCGTTACCCTAACGGCTAATTACAAAATAACAAAGTTTGTAATCATTAAAATTGCTAACGCTATGCCTCGGCTGAGCCTTGCCGCCAACAAGGTTGATTCCGCAATCGGGACATTCGTTTTCAAAACCCGTCAGGAACTGTCCACACGCCGGACACACATTCTGACGGGTTATGCTTATGTGGGTAGGCAACACAGGTTGCTCCACAACCGGCTCTCGGAGCGCGTATTCCAACGACGAAACCAAAAAATTCTTTACTGCCACAAAATTTGCCCAGTAAATCACACAAAAAGATACCAAACTCCAGAATATATAGGTGGAAACATGACCCCTGAACAAAAAAGCTCCGGCAAGCACTACAGTAAACAATATAACAGCAAAATTGGTGATAGCAAAGCTGTAACTAATATTGTCTTTAACCTTTACTTCAAAATCGTATTTGTATCTGAAAAACGAGTTGCGCAGAGTGGCTCGGTAAACACCCTCCTCAAATGTAAAATTCAGCGGACACAGTTTTTTGTTCAAAAGAGACAGGAACATATCGGCATCGAATCCGTTTTGCGGCACCGCAACCGAACCCGAAGAAGAAAACCATCTGTCAAAAATATCCTTCATCAATTTTTTTTTAAATAACCGCCGTGCAAAAGTATTTTTTTTTGTTTGAAAACGTAATTATGCGTAACTTTACTTTTTGAAAAAAAAGGAAAAAGCGAATATGTCAGTTTTAGACGAAATAAAATCACCTATCAACCAAGAGTTGAAAGCATTTAAGCCGTATTTCGAGCAGAATATGAAATCCGACAGCCTAAAGCTCAACCTTGTGGTAAAATACGCGCTCAAGACCAAAGGCAAGCAGCTGCGTCCGATAATAGTATTTCTGTGCGGCAAGATGACGGGACAGATTACACAATCGACATACACAGCCGCGGCACTTATTGAGCTGCTCCACACAGCCACGCTCGTTCACGACGACGTGGTGGACGAATCGTTCTACCGCAGAGGGCTTTTCTCGATTTTTGCATTGTACAAAGCCAAGATAGCGATACTCCTCGGCGACTTTTTCCTTGCCAAAGGATTGCTCATGAGCTTGGAAAACCAAGAGTTCATCCTGCTGAAGATAGTTTCCGAAGCCGTGAAAGAGATGGCGGAAGGCGAACTCGACCAGCTGGAGCACGCCCGCAGGATGGACATCACCGAAGAATCGTACTTTGAGGTAATCCGCAAAAAAACCGCCACTCTCATCGCCGCCTGCGCCGCCACTGGTGCTCAATCGGCAGGCGCCAACCAAGAAACGGTAGACAAGATGAAGCTTTTCGGCACAAAAATCGGTCTGGCGTTCCAAATCAAAGACGACCTTTTCGACTATCAGAAAACCGGCGCGATAGGAAAGCCGAAATTCAACGACATTCAGGAACGGAAGCTCACACTGCCAGTAATTTACGCGCTTCAGAAAGACGAAGACCATCAAAAACGCAAAATCAAAAGGATTTTCCGCAAAAAACAGAAGTCAAAGGAAGACACCAACACAATAGTGGAATATGTCTTGCGAAACGGCGGCGTGGATTATTCCGTAAAAAAGATGGAGGAGCTGAAAGCCGAGGCGTTACAGATTCTCGACACGTTTCCCGACTCCGATGCCAAAGCCGCGCTCATTAAACTTGCCGATTATGTTATTAACAGAAACAAATAAAACACAACAACATGAAAATAAAATCAGTATTAATATTAGCCGTAATAGCCTCGCTACTCGCCGGCTGCGTAGGCGCAAGACAGTTAGTGGCGTTCGCCAAGTGCGACTTCGACTTTATTAGCGTTGACAACGTGAAGGTAGCCGACATCAACTTCTCGCAAAAAAGAAAATATTCCGACTTTTCGATTGTAGACGCAGCAAAATTGGTAAAGGCGTTAACCAACAAGGATTTCACCCTCAACCTAACAGTCAACGTAAAAGTAAAAAACCCCAACCAACGGAAGGCTGCTCTCGGCGGATTCGACTACATTCTCTGGATCGACGACGTAAAAATGCTCGCAGGCACTATGAATCAAGCGTTCGAGATCGAATCCGGACAATCGATAACCATGCCGATGGAGTTTTCTATCGACCTTTTGGAGTTGCTCAAAGGCGAATCGCGCGACAAGATTCTCAGCTTCGGATGCGGTCTCGCCATCAACAACGCCGACGCGTCACGTGTTAAGCTATCGCTCAAGCCATATTTCAAAAACGGAGCAAACATTTCGAAATTCCCCACGTACATAACCATCGGCGGCGACAAGATTATGCCGACGAACTAACACCTTATTATTATATGACAAAAGTCGCTTTAATACTAACAGCCTTTGTTACAGTGTTTGCAGTAGAATCATTCGGTCAGATCAAAATCACAGCCGAGGATTTCGCCAACGAGGGCGACGGTTATATCTATGCCGTAAAGCATTTTCAAGATAACGAACTATATATAAGCGATTTAGAGAATAGAAAGTGGAATCTCGCCAACATTGAGCCTGAAACATTCGACACATTGCGCATCTACAACAAAAGCCGCAGCCGCTACGGAAAGTATTTTCCAAACGCAGGTCTTGTAAAATTTCACAGCCGCCGCGACATGGAGTTTATCACCAAAGACTCCAACTATATCAGGATGCAGGGACTTATCAACGACTATCTCGGACTTAAAGCCGCCGTGGTGCTGATTTTTCCACGCGACCTCGACCTCTACAAATTCCCAATACAAAAAGGGACATTCCTAAAAGACAGCATCAGCAAAAAATTCATCTCAAGCTACGGCCTCGCCCAGTTTGCCGACTCGGTGCGCATCGACCTCGACATGGAGCACACTTCTTTTTTTGACACTTGCATGGAGGTAAGAACCCCAACCGACAAATATTTTGCACTCCGCGAAAAAAACACCGTCAACAAGGTAATCGTGGCTTACACAAACAGTCACCTGATGGGCTGGCGGCCCGCGCCCGAATACAGCGTAAAAGACCGCACGATATTCTACCGCTGGTTTGTCAAGGGCGTGGGAGCTCCCGTACTGGAAATTGAAACCGACCGCAAAGGCATGGTGAGACTTATAAGATACCAGTTCCGCGAACCTATGACACTTTCTATCGACAAAGAGGACGTAAACTGCAAAGGCGAGGCTACCGGCACTGCCACGGCGGTTATCAAAGGCGGCACTCCAGACTACAAATACCTCTGGAGCAACGGCAAAAAGACCAAGACCATCAAAGACCTCAAAGCCGGAACTTACTCGGTAACCGTTACCGACAGCAAGGGCACCAAGATGCAGCAATCAGTAACCATAGAAGAACCCGCCGAAAAGCTCACCATAAAGCTCTCACACACTCCTTTGCGCTGTTATGGCGACCACGACTGTCATCTTTCTGCCGATGTTCAAGGCGGAACCAAGCCGTATTACATTGTGTGGAGCAACGATACAGAGGCATACGAAATCACCAAACAAGGTTACGGCATCTACGGCTGCATTGTCCGCGATGCCCACCGCTGCTTTGTTTGGGATTCGGTAGAGGTTACCGCGCCACAAACCCCCTTCAAAATGACACCAAAAGTTACCCACGCGCCATGCAAGGGAGGAGCGGATGGCGAAATTGCATTTGACGCGTCGGGCGGCGACAAGCCTTACATTTTTGAGATAGAAGGCAAGCCCGCAGAGGAGATTAATCACGGATTTGCAGCAGGAATATACTCTATAAAGGCCACAGACAAAAACGGATGCGAACTTACACGTCAGGCTCATGTGCTTGAACCCGAAAAAATACTTGAAGCGACAGGAGAGACAACCGATGTTAACTGCCACGGTATGAGTAATGGAGCTATTACGCTTAAAGTTTCGGGAGGCTCGCCCGGATACAAATACCTATGGAGCAACGAGGCTGTTACCAAAGATATCAGCAACGCCAAGGCGGGAACCTACACCGTAACCATCACCGACATTCACAAATGCTCCATCGAGCGCACATTCACAATAAACCAGCCCCCCGAAGGTCTAACAATGAAATACACCCATCAAGACATCACCTGTCACGGAGGCAACGACGGATCTATCACAGTAGCTCCATCAGGTGGAACCGAACCTTACATTATCACATGGAGCAACAAGAGCAAGGCTCTTTCGCAGGAAAACCTCAAGGCGGGAAACTATACCGTAAACATCACCGACAAGAACAACTGCCTCGTTTCCGAAACCATACTGCTCTCCGAACCCGAAACGGGCATCGAAATCTCCGCCGAAGTTGAAGACTCGCCATGCAAGGCTGTAGGCTTAGGCTCTATCAAGACCGAAATACAAAATGCAGTACTTCCTGCGCAATACCAATGGCAGAACGGAGAGTCAACACCAGAGATTAAAAACCTTTCAGCAGGAAACTACACCCTCAAAGTTACCGGCGCAGACGGTTGCTCGGCATCCAAGTCGTTTACAATCAACTCGCCCGACAAGGAACTTACCGTCAGCATCGAAACCACGCCTGCCACCTGCTCATACTCCGAAAACGCAAAATGGGATGTCCAAGCAATAGGCGGCGTTCCCGGCTACGAATACAAGTTCAGCGATGGAAGCGAAAACCCGCACCAAACCGACATTAAACCAGGCAGTTACACCGTAGCCGTTACCGATCAGGCTGGGTGTACCATTAAACAAGAGTTTAAAGTAACCGCCGCCGAACCTCTCAAAATCAACGCCATAACCCACGAACCCACTCACAACAAACCCAACGGCAGCGCAGAATTAGAAATCACCGGCGGAACATTCCCCTACAAAATACACTGGAACGATGGTTACGCCGAACCCAAACGCCGTCTTATGAGCTCAGGCGAATACTACATCACCGTTACCGACAAAAACGGATGCACAGCCGAACACGAAATTGTTTACGAATAAACACCTTATATAATATGAAACTTATTTTTGCAACCAACAACGCCAACAAGCTCCGCGAGGCACAGCAGATTCTGCCAAACTACGAAATTCTCGGCCTCGAAAGCGCAGGAATCCACGACGAACTGCCCGAAACCCACGAAACTATCCTCGAAAATTCCAAGGAAAAGGCAGAATATCTTTACAACAAATACCATATCGACTGTTTCTCTGACGACACCGGACTTGAAGTAGAAGTCCTCGGTGGTGCTCCCGGAGTATACTCGGCGCGATTTGCAGGTCCTCAGAAAAACAGCGACGACAACATTGCCCTCCTATTAGAAAAACTTCAAGGCATAGAAAACCGCAAAGCACGCTTTGTAACCTACGTTACGCTAATAATCAACGGTGAGGAGCATATATTTGAAGGCGAAATGCGAGGCTCTATCCTACCCTACCGCTCAGGCAGCGCCGGATTTGGCTACGACCCCGTATTCTGTCCCGAAGGCTACAACAAGTCGGTGGCCGACCTCACCACAGTAGTAAAAAACCAAATAAGCCACCGCGCCCACTCGCTGCAAAAGATGGTTGAATATCTTAGTAATAAATAATTCTCTTAATTCATCATATTTAAAAAACTAATAGCTAAGTAATTACATGATATTTAACAAAAAAACACAAAAAAAACCAAAATTATTTTTCCAAAATATCAGAAAATTCTTATTATCTTTGCAGTCAAATAAATAAGTAAGTCCGATTTTATGGAAAAACAAAAAATCCTATTTGTTTCGCAGGAGATAACACCGTACCTACCAGAAACGGAAATGTCAATAATAGGCAGGTATCTTCCTCAGGGAATACAGGAGAAAAAGAGAGAGATACGCTCGTTTATGCCTCGTTACGGCACCATCAACGAGCGCAGAAACCAGTTGCACGAAGTCATCAGGCTATCAGGCATGAATATTATCATCGACGACACCGACCACTCGCTGTTAATCAAAGTGGCATCGATACAGTCGGCGCGTATGCAGGTATATTTTATCGACAACGAAGACTTCTTTCACCGCAAAGGTACAATCACCGACAAAGACGGAAAATACTATTCCGACAACGACGAACGCGCGATATTTTTTGCCCGTGGTGTATTAGAAACCGTTAAAAAGCTTCGCTGGAGTCCCGAGCTTGTCCACTGCCACGGCTGGATAACGTCGCTCGTGCCGCTTTACCTCAAACACGCTTTCAAAGAAGATCCTCTGTTTTCCAAAAGCAAGGTGGTTTACTCTGTATACAACGACGATTTTCCTGGCACCTTTCCAGAAAACTTCTATAAAAAAATCAAAGTAGATGGCATCAACGACGAAGACATCGAAGTGGTAAAAGAGCCCACATTCGCCAACCTTTCAAAATTGGCCATCAACATGTCGGACGGCGTTATTCAAGGACACGAAAAAATCAACCCAGAGGTGGAGGAATACGCACGCAACTGCGGAAAACCTTACCTCGAATACCAGACACAAGACAAATACATCGATGTCTATTCCGATTTTTACGACAAGATTATGAACATTCCCACAGAGTAACCAAAGCAAACCTCATAATAAATGAACAAACAATTAATATCTGCCATCATTTCGGCTGTCGTTGTTTTCTCTGCCTGCAAAAACGACGAGAATATGGGTTTAGAACTTTTGCCTTCGTCCGACCGTCCAGGTATAACCGTTACCGACACAATTATAGTAAAAGCCAGCACATTGTATGAAGACTCTGTTTACAGCACTAACCAGTCGCACCTTTTGGTCGGCAGCTACATCGACCCTGTTTTTGGAAAATCCGACGCCGCTTTCTGCGCAAAATTTTCTAATACTTCATACGGGACATTCAAAAGCGGAGCCGTGTGCGATTCCGTGGTACTAACAATGCAATTAGACACAACTATACAGCATTACTACGGCGATCTCAAAAGCACAAACAAAATCAACATCTATCCGCTCACCACAGCACTCATTGACACATTCGGTTATTACAGCAACTACGATTATAGCAGTCTCATCGCCCAAGAGCCAATCGCAAGCGCAGAATTCGTCCCGCAAACCACCAAGAGAGAAATCAAATTCTCTCTGCCCTTAGAGTTCGGCAACAAAATCATCAAATGCGTAACAGATAAAACTTTCGACGCCAATTTCTTCGGACTCTGCTTCCGCCCCGATGCCGACCATTCCACATGCATTGTAAAGGCATCGCAAAGCAGCAATAGCATAAAATACCAAGTTTTCTCGCACAATAGCGACTCGAAAGACACCATCGGTGTAACTTTCTCCATTGCCAGCACCAACACACGTGCCTCTTTTTTTGAGCACGACTTTAGCGGGAAAGACATCGTCTCCAATACAAAAAACGACACTCTGCTCTATATGCAAAGCATGAGCGGAACAAAAATAAAGATTGACCTGTCGGACGTTAAACAGCTCAACAACCATCCCGACAAATACTTCATCTTGTTGAGGGCTCAGCTCTTTATACCTGTTGACAGCACTATCAACAACACCGTAGAGTATACTCCCGTAAACAAAATCGTCTGCATGGGCAACAACAAATCAACTGGCGATGTAGTATTTTTCCCAGAGTTTGTTACTGTTGACTCTTACTACGGGACACAAATCAACTCAATACAATACGAAAGTCGGGTATCACGTTATACAATAAATATGACCGCCCGCGTAAGTGATTTATTACAGCTATATGCCAACAACCAAGAGCCTTCTTACGACATAATGGTCTATCCTTATGAAAGGACATCGGATTTTTGTCGCACGATACTCAACGGTCCAAACAAACAACAATCGCCGATGAAGCTGGTGGTTCAGTACACAGTTTACGACAAAACAAATAGATAATCAAACCAACAAATTAACCAAGCAATTTCAACTATGTGTGGAATAGTAGGATACATTGGCGATCAAAACGCTTATCCAATCATTATCAACGGATTAAAAAAACTTGAATACCGCGGCTACGACTCGGCAGGAGTGGCTGTAAACAACGGAAAAAATATCAACGTCTACAAAAAGAAGGGCAAAGTATCTGACCTTGAAGCATTTACCAAGGGTAAAGATATTTCAGGAACTATCGGTATGGGTCACACTCGTTGGGCTACTCACGGTGTGCCTAACGATGTGAACGCTCACCCGCATACTTCGATGAATGGCAAGTTTGTGATTATCCACAACGGCATTATCGAAAACTTTGCGGTATTAAAAAAGAAACTCGTTGCCCGCAACTACACTTTTAAATCCGAAACCGATACCGAGGT
>JAFYFR010000042.1 GCA_017543645.1 Bacteroidales bacterium | reverse complement strand
GTCTACGCGAATACCGCCGCAAAGGTAATGGGCTGCGGGAACAACGGGAATAGGCTGTTTGGTAATGTCGATACCTATCGAGAGGCATTTTTCGTAGATATTGGGGAAATGCTTTTTGAGTTCCTCGTGGTCGGTAACGGTAGCGTCGAGATATACATATTCGTCGCCACGGATTTTCATTTCGTTGTCGATTGCGCGGGCAACAATGTCGCGAGGAGCAAGACAGCCGCGTTCGTCGTATTTCTCCATAAAGGTTTTGCCGTCTTGGGTTTTGAGTATTGCGCCAAAACCGCGCATAGCCTCGGTAATAAGGTACGAAGGACGTTCGCCCGGATGATAGAGCGATGTGGGGTGGAACTGTACAAACTCCATATTGTCTACAACGCCCTTAGCGCGGTGAACCATAGCAATGCCGTCGCCTGTGGCAATTGGAGGATTTGTGGTAACTTGGTAAATATTGCCGATGCCGCCGGTGGCAAGGTAGGTGATTTTTGAGAGTATTTTTTCTACCTTTCCAGTTTTTGTGTTGAGTGCGTAAATGCCGTAGCACTCAATATCATCGTCGTATTTGGTAACGGTTTTGCCAAGATAGTGTTGCGTAATAAGCTCCATGGCGTAAAAATGATCCACCATGGTGATGTTAGGAGTAGCTTTAACACGCTCAACAAGAGCACGTTCTACCTCAAAACCTGTGTTATCTTTGTGGTGGAGAATGCGGAAATCGCTATGTCCGCCCTCTTTGTGGAGGTCGAAACTTCCGTCGCTCTTGCGGTCAAACTCGGTGCCCCATTGCACAAGTTCTTTAATACGGTCGGGAGCCTCCTCAACCACAATTTTAACGATGTTTTCTTTTGAGAGAAAATCGCCTGCCACCATTGTGTCGTGAATATGCTTTTCAAAAGTATCGCCCTCGCCGGTAACGGAAGCAATTCCACCCTGAGCAAACTTTGTGTTAGCATCTGTAACAGAGGCTTTTGTAACGATAAGCACGCTACCTTTTTCGGCGGCTTTTAGTGCGAAACATAATCCCGCAACGCCGCTGCCCACTACGAGGAAGTCTGTTGTCCTATCCATAAACTTTTGCTTTAAATATATTATTGTATTATGTTAGTTGTCAATAAAATCTTGTTAAGTCAAAATTTTTGATTCCTATCAAAAAATATATGTTCTTTTCTTCATTGTTGTAACACCCAAAGGTAACAAAAGGTTTCAAAATATATCCTTCTGAATCAAAATTTAATTTCATTTTGTATTCTACTGTCAGATTCAAATCGGTAATAGTCAGAGGTTTGCCTTGTAGCATTGATTGCCCGTAGTCGTCGCTGCGGAGTGTGTAAGGTCTCAAAACGTTGCCGCCGTAGGATATTGTGTCGGTGTCGATGCCGGTTTTTACTATGTCGGCAGTAAAATCTATGTTCCATTTATTGTTTTTGGTGGTGTAGGATAGGTTTAGAATACCCTCTTTGAGATTTGCTCCGTAGGGATGCGCTAATGGTTGCGAACACATTGAATATGAGCGTATCGCATCGTCGTGCGAATACATAAAAGGGCGAATGTAATTGGCTTCGGCTAAATATTTCAATCGATTGAAGATTTCGCCACGTGCTCCTGCCTGAATAGCAAATTTTTTTGCCCACCAATCGCTTCCTGCTTTTAAAAATGATGAGTTAAACTCGTCTAACATTACTTGACCATACAGAATATTTTTGCGGTAGTAACGCGCCTTGCCAAATATGCCCATTAAAACATTGTCGGGCGAACCTATCGAATATTCTACCGGACGTAGAAATAAAACAGGGTTTAAGTAATGAATATCAATAAATTGGCTATTACCCAACGAATCGCGTTTAATGGTTGACACTGATTCAAATCCACCGATATTCAGATAATTTGTGATATTCCAACTAATTGCATGATATACAACGTATTTAGTGCGTGCTCTACCAGTTTGACTGTCGAGACTTTTGGCTGTGTTTATCGAAAATATGTATTTAAATCCTCCTGTGCCTGCAATTATATCGAAATAATACATACCGCTGTTGTTGTTAGATAGGAGTAACGAGCGGTATCCGTCGCCTATTTTTTTGCGACCTTTACCTGCCGAAAATTTTAGGTAGTCGGCTAAATGGTAGGTAAGGTTAAAATCGTGATATAAAGTGAAATAAGTGTCGCCGTTTTTTTTGTAACTTCCTGCTGCGGGTATGTAGTGAATACTGTCGGCAAGGTTGGCAAAATAATCCATATAGCGCGAAATTCCGCCATAAATTCTATAACTTGCAGTAAGTTTTGATGTTAAGCTGGCTTTAATCTCCACACCAGCGTTTGCCGAATAGAGTGGGTGCATATCGTTGTCGCCTGCGCCAGCTGCAATGTTAACCAATGGATAAATATCTATTTGATAGCCTTTTGCAGCAGTTTTAGCGGTATCTTCGTAGGGTTGCAGAGCCGAATGGAACGATTTTTGGTCAAGAATGTCGTAACGGTAGTCCTCTTGGGCATCTACCAATGCCACAGAGCAAAAAATTAACAATATCGTCAAAAGCTTTTTCATTTGTTGAGTTTTTTGCGTCGTCGGTTGATGATAAACTGCGGTAAATGGAAAAACGCCATCAGAGCAAGTATCATTATTAGTCCCAAACGATTGATATATGTATACTTAGAACCAATGTACACCAAAATAGCGAACACGATGTTGAACGTTACCAAAATGCAATCGGCCTTGATGTGCGAAAAACCGAGTTCCAACAGCTTGTAATGGATATGTAGGTTGTCGGGCGAAAAAACAGGCTTTTTCATTGCGATTCGGAGAAACATCACCCTGAGAACATCAAATGTAGGTACTACCATAATTCCGAAAGCCACTGCGGGTGCGCCCATTACAATCCATTCTGCCGAGTAGGTGTTGTTGCCTTCGATAAACTCGATGGCGAGAAAAACACAGAATAATCCCACAATCTGTGCGCCTGTATCGCCCATAAAAATCTTGTTCTTGCGTGAAAATAAGTTGTAACGCAAAAATCCAATCACCGCGCCTGTAAAGCAAGCCGAGGCTATGCACACCGGATAATTGCCCTCCGCATAAAACCATAACGAGAACAAAACCGCGGAGGAGATGCTCAGCGTTCCGGCAAGTCCGTCGATACCGTCGATAAGGTTGAAGGCGTTAATTATGGCTACAACTAAAAATATTGACAATACAACACTTACAGCGTATGGGATTTCTTGAATGCCGAACAAACCTTGCATACTTGTTATGCGGATATCGCCTGCCCAGCACAGCGACATTGCCGCCGCAGTCTGCCCGGCGAGCTTTGTCAGCGGGGCAATTATCAGAATATCGTCTTTGATGCCAGTGAAAAATAGTATGATGCAAGCTGCAGCGAGGTAAGGAATAAAACTTCCGTCGTTGCCGACGAAGATACAAAGCGGAGTGAGAAACGCTCCAAAAATAGCGCAGCCGCCAAGAGTAGGAATGTTGCCATGATGGATATGCCTGCCCTGAGGTTTTTCGCACAGCCGTTTGCTTTTGGCTACCCGAACTATCGACGGTATAGTCAAAAGACTAATTATCAACGATATTAGAAAACTCCCTATTATTAATGACACTTCCATTGTATTTATTTTCCAGGCTACAAAGTTACGGAATTTTAGTTGTAATTAATGTGAATATTATAACCCATTTCTTAATAAAAAGTTCAATTTAATACACTATTCTATTAACTTTTAACCAATACCTTTACAAAGTGTAAAAACAGACCGCAATGTATCTTGTAATCGGCTCTACAAACATATTAGGTGCGCACACCATATGTACTCTTTTGCAAAAAGGGTATTCGGTGAGGGCTATACGTTCAGCAAAGAGCGACATGGATCGTTTCTACAAGATTATGAGCTACTATTTTTCCGACTGCGATAATCTTTTCAACGAAATTGACTGGGTGGAGGGCGATCCTTTTGACAAAGAATCTGTTATGGCGTCGCTAAAAGGTGTCGACATTGTGTTCAATTGCTCCACACCGGCGTTTTTTGGACTGACAAAAGACTCAGATATGGTAGCCGACACAGTGGAAAGTACTGCTTTGCTTGTAGATTCTGCCAAAGAGTCGGGCGTGAAATATTTTTGCCATGTGAGCAACGTGCAGGCATTGGGCGACGAACCTGAGTTTAAGGAGATTACCGAGGAAAGCCCGCGCGACCCAAAAAACAAGTATTCAGGTTTTTCGCAAGCATCGTTTTTGAGCGACATGGAGGTCTGGCGGGCGTTTGAGGAAGGTTTGAATGGCTCTATCATCAATACGGGACTTATTATAGGTCCGGGCGACTGGATCAAGGACAGTTCGGCAATTTTCCGACGGATACGCAACGGATTCTGTTTCTACACCAAAGGCGTAACAGGTTTTGTGGGTGTCAACGATGTGGTAAAATGTATGCTTTCGCTCTCAAAGCAGAAAATATGTTCGCAACGTTTTATCGTTGTGTCGCAGTGCATGAGCTTTGCCGAACTGCTGTTTACCATTGCCGACACCATCGGGGCAAAACGTCCTTATATCTACGCTTCTAAGTTTATTCTTCTGATTATCAAAATGATATACCGTATTAAATACGTTTTTTCACGGAATAATCCACAGCTAAACGACGACTATATCCGTATGCTCACCAATTTTAAACTTTACAGCAACGAAAAGAGCATGAACAGTCTTATTGCTGGTTATCAGTCAATAGAACAAGTAGTTGCCGACGTTTGCGAAATATACTTCTCTAAAGAGGAAAACTAATTTTACCAAAAATTTTTAGCAGAAAGGGCAGATTACAAACTTTTTTTCTACCTTTGTAAAAATTACTTTACCATTATGGACATCAGAGCAATCAACAACATATCCGAAAAGGAAAAAGAGTTTGAGCGCAAACTCCGCCCTTTAACTTTCGACGATTTCAACGGTCAGAAAAAACTCCGCGAAAATCTCGAAGTGTTTGTTAAGGCAGCCAAGATGCGCGGCGAGGCACTCGACCACGTGCTTTTTCACGGTCCTCCCGGTTTGGGCAAGACCACACTTTCTAATATCATAGCCAACGAACTCGGCGTGGGAATGAAAACCACTTCGGGACCTGTACTCGACAAACCTGGCGACCTTGCGGGATTGCTTACTAATCTCGACAGCCGCGATGTGCTATTTATCGATGAAATTCACCGCCTCTCTCCTGTGGTGGAGGAATACCTCTATTCCGCAATGGAGGATTTTAAGATTGATATTGTGATAGATAAAGGTCCAGCGGCTCGTTCGGTACAGTTGACTCTTAATCCGTTTACGCTTGTGGGCGCAACCACACGAGCAGGATTGCTTACCGCTCCTCTGCGTGCAAGGTTTGGTATAAATCTTTTGCTCGAATATTATGATATTGAGGTGCTTACACGTATTGTAATGCGTGCAGCCAAAATCTTAAATGTAGAAATCGACCAGCCAGCAGCCGGTGAAATAGCATCGCGTAGCCGTGGTACTCCGCGTATTGCCAATTCGCTACTTCGCCGTGTAAGGGATTTTGCCCAGGTTAAAGGCAACGGCGTAATCGACTTAGAGATAACTAAATACGCCCTCGACAACCTTAATATAGATTCGCTCGGTTTAGACGAAATGGACAACAAGATTCTCTGCACCATTATCGATAAATTTCAGGGCGGTCCTGTGGGATTAAACACCATTGCTACGGCTGTGGGCGAAGATAGCGGCACTATCGAGGAGGTTTACGAACCGTACCTTATTATGGAAGGCCTTTTAAAACGCACCCCACGCGGGCGAGAGGTTACTCCCTTTGCATACAAACATTTAGGTAAGAATCTTACAACTTTTAACGATGATGATGTGCAACTTGCGCTATTTTAGTTTTTTATTGTTGCTGTTGATGGCTGCGTGCGCTCCCGTGCCGGTGTCTATCGGTTATTACAACAACTGCGCAATGGATTTTGCCGACAGCCTTAACCGTTATACTATGCGTTTTAGCGGTTCGCAGAGCATTGTTGATGCCAAAGATTTTATTTGTAGCGAAATGAGCAAACACGCCGACACCGTGATGGTGCAGAGCCGTAAAGTGCAACTCAACGATACTCTTTCGGTTACACTTAATAATATTATGTGTAGGTTTAACACTGGCTACCGCGACCGTGTGCTTCTGTACACCAATTACGACCAAAATCCATTTTCAGGCGATACTGCCGATTGCGCTTCGGGAGCTGCTCTGTTGATGTCGCTTTCGCGTTATTTTGCCGAGCGAGACCCTGGCTTTGGTATCGATGTAGTTTTTTTCGACGGACGTTTTGCCTATCTTAACGATTCCACAATCAATGGTCATCTGCGCTATTGCCTTGGAGCGCAGGCGTGGGCAGAGGATAACAAAGAAATTATTCCGCAATATCAGTACGGCATTAGCGTAATGCATCCTGCGCACAAAGATGCTTATTTTGTAATCGATGGTAATTCAAACCATTTTGCATCGCGCCATTTTTATTTTGCACGCAGTACTGCCAAACTTTTTGACGCTGAAAACCTCTTTCCTGAGGTGATTGCAGCACCCTATTATGGCGACAATACTATTGTGAGCGCTGTGGCTGGTGTGCGATCGTTTTGCTTGGCTGGTCAGCGGATAAGCAATGGTAATTCCGAAGATATTAAAAATGACTGTTTGCAAGATGTTGATAACCAACGTTTTGAAATTATTGCAAAAATAATTATCGAAACTGTATATACAAATCATTAATTTTTGTATATTTGCAAATTGAAAAAAATGCAATTTTGCACCAGCCAAGTAGAACCATAAGGAAGCTTTGAAATGGAGAACAACGAAAACATATTGTCAATAGCCGCTACGGACGACACTCCGTTGGTATTGATAGACCCTACAACTAACACTATCAAGTTTGAAGGACCATCGTTTCCCGAAAACGCGGTTGAGTTTTATACCCCAGTGGTAGATAAGATAATGGATGTTATTGCCCAAAGTACTGGCAGAGTAAACATCTCCTTTGATTTTACTATACTTAGCTCCGCATCTAACAAGGTTGTTTACGAACTTTTGGTAAGGTTGGAACAATTTCAGCTTTCTGGCAAGGATCTTCATGTGGATTGGATTTACGAAACCTATGACGAAGATATGTTCGACGAGGGGACGGGTTACAAAGAGTGTTTGAAAGTGCCTATCTCGCTTGTAGAGCGTGAAAGTGAATAGCAGAAGGCCCCGTAGTTTAGTTGAATAGAACGTAGGATTCCGGTTCCTAAGGTCGTGGGTTTGAGTCCCGCCGGGGTCACCAATAAGAAAGCACCAATTTCACGCGGTGCTTTTTTTGTGTCTATTGGTTAGCGTCCGCCGTCAATGCATTGTACAGAGCAAGCCCTTTTACCGTAAGCAGATACCTCTGGCGTGGGTGGTGAGGCGATTTGGGAAAGAGCAGGCAGACGTATTTTTCGTTTATCGCCGGATTGAGGTACGCAGAGGTGAAATGTTCGCGGTCTTTCAGTCCGATTTTTGCCAATATCTCTTTGAGCGAGAGTTCGCTGTTGCCTATTGCTCTTACTAACTTGTTGATATACAAATTGTCGGAATCGAACTTGACGGGTGTTTGTGTGGTACTTGCCGGGTGCTTGTCGGGCGCTTGTTCAGAGGTTGTCGGGTGGGCAAGGTTGGGCTGGATTTTCCATTCGTCGGTGGGACTGATATGAAGATAACGGTTTCGCAAATCCCATTGGTCGCCGAACAGAAGGTTTCGGAAAAACCTCTCCAAATATACAGGAGCATAGTCGATGCCCTTTTGGGCGTTTTTGTAGTTGGCGCGTACCAATGCGTTGCGGAAATACCACGAATGATTAGCAAACAGGTCGTTGTTGACATTGAACCCAATAGAGCGCAGATAGAGAATAGCAAACACCGCCGTCGTGCGCGTATTGCCTTCGCAGAATGGATGAATCTGCCAAAGCTCAGACACAAACGCCGCTATGTGGCTCACCATCTGGTCGGTAGATAGTCCGTTGTAACTAAAATGCCGTTCCTTGCCTATTGCGTAACTTATTGACGGGCTGATGTCTTCAAAGTTGAGATAGAAAACAGTGTCGCGCTCCAAAACCCACTCGTTTTTGGTGATGTCGTAGTCGCGGAATGTTCCGGCATGGGTGAAAACACCGTCGAAAATGCGTCTGTGGAGGCTTTTCAAACCGTTGAGACTAAAATCGAGGGTGTCGGAGTTGAGAATTTTTGTGATGTTCGATGCGGCTTTGTCGGCCTCCTCTATCTCCGAATCGGTTTCGGTACGGCTGTCGCGGTTTTTGTAGTAGCTACGGATGAGGTGTTGCGCTTCGTCGATAGAAATTTCGCCTTCAATATGGCGGAGAGCGGTCTTAATCAGGTATTCCGAAGTTTTCAGACCGTCAACAGCCTGCAGACCTATCGCCATGCTCCAGTCTCCGGCACGGCGGCTCCTTTCGGGTTCGCCCTGCCGGATGTATTGTTCAAAATCGGTGTGAGACGTTTCAGACATCTGAATTTTTTTCGCAAATATATGATTTTTTTTGCAGAATGTATTATTCCTTCATCACCCTGAAACTGAATATCTGATATCCCATAAGTCCGTTTCCGTTGATGGCTTCCACAATGCCAATAAACTCGGTGTTGACATCAGATGCGGCAAAGGGTATTTCTGCCAAGCCGTTTTTGTCGGTGATGACTTCGGGTTGCCATTGGAGTAGGTTTCGTGGATCGGGTATTGGCGATGCAAGGTAGGCGGAGTCAGGCTGATAGAACTCCCGCTTAGGATAGTAGCCCTGCGCCTTGCCAATGCCATTTTTTTCGAGTACTTCTTCTTCGGAATATTGCGGACCGGGATACACAAATCCACGTCTGGGTTCGCCCTCTGGAAGCC